>JBGTNB010000152.1:0-1898 GCA_041743285.1 Gemmatimonadaceae bacterium | reverse complement strand
AAAAGCGGGAAATGGGAAAGGGGAAACGGGAATCGGGAATCGGGAATCGGGAAAGAGCGTGTAGCGAGGCTCTTTCTATTCGATCCCGATTTCCGGCTTCCGGTTTGCTGCTCGATCGGCCTACTGAATCTGCCGGAAGACTAGGCGGAGCGGGAGGGCGGCAGCGCGACCCTCCCACTTATCAGCCCGGGTTTACCGTTTCCCGTTTCCCATTTCCCGTTTTTTCTAGATGCCCGACTGAGCTACTTAGCCCGAACGATCTCCACCGGCGCACCGGTAACCGTCACTTTGATGAGCTGATGCGGGGCCGCCGCGGCGACGTACATCGTCATCGGCTGCGCTCCGCCCGTCAACTCGACCTTGTAGGTCTCGAAGGTGCCGGCTGGCACAGTCACGCTTTCGCTTCCGGCGACCTTCAACGTGTACGTCTTGACCGTTCCGTCGCCTGACGAAAGCACGGGAAAGGTCCACGAAGCCGTAGGGCTCCACGCAAGTGCCGGCAACAGAGCCGAGATGGAATTGTCATCGATAATGCCCGCGGGCACCTCGGTGTCGACGGTTACCGTCTTGATCCCCTCCGGCCCCGGAGTCGTCGCCGATCCGGTTGCCTTACCATTGGCAACAGTGACGTCGATCTTCGTGTCTTGTCCCTGTACCTTCCCGGTTTGCGATATGCTCCGCACCTGGCCGGTGGGGGTCATTGCAACGACGGTATTCTGTTGCAGCACCGGTCCGATCTGCGATTCTTCGGCGTAGCGGAATCCGTCGGCCGTCTTCTCGAACGTCGCCTTCTGATATCCGAATGGATTTCCCTGTACCAGAATCGTGAAGCTGTCAGTGCGTGCGACGAGCTTCGAGACATCCAGTGGAATAGGAGCTCCACCGGCCACCGTGAGTGCCGAAGGCTCGATAGGCTTGCCTTCGACGTCCACGATCCGTGTCGGAGCAATGTCCTTTAGCGGCTCGTAGATCTTGGTCGCATCGCCGACCACGACGATCAGCGCCGCGTCAGGCCGGATGACGGCCTTTGCCGCCTGCTGCAGCTGGCTGGCGGTGACACCGGCGAGCCGGGTGCGGTACATGCGGAGATAGTCGTCAGGCAGGCCGAGAAGTTTTGCATTCGAGACCGCACCGGCGACCTGGTTGACCGTTTCGATGGTCAGCGGGAAGCTTCCGACCGCCGCGCTTCGCGCGTTCTCCAGCTCCGTAGCCGGTACCGGTTCGGCGCCGATGCGGGCGAGTTGCGCGAGCAACTCCACCAGCGCGCTGTCGGTCACCTCGGTACGCACCTCGGCCGATGCCTGGAAAGCGCCGACACCCCTTGGGCGCTGGAGCGACGAATACGCGCCGTACGTCCAGCTTTTCTGCTCGCGCAGAATCATGAACAGCCGCGCGTCGGCGCCGCCGCCTAACACACGGCTCGCCATCGACGACGCGTACCAGAGCGGATCGGTAGGCGTGAAAGTGGTGTTGCCCACGACGATGTTGGATTGTACCGAGCCGGGGCGGTGGACGATCACCAATTCCGTGCGTTCGCGCTTGGGAACCGCTGGCGCCGCCGGCACCTCGGCGGGTGCCCCGGTCCAGCCGGCCAGCGCCCTGTCGGCGAGACGCCGGGCGTTGGCAAGGGACATGTTGCCCGCCACCACCAACAGCGCGTTACGCGGTTTGACCCGGGCGGCGTGATAGGCGACGAGATCTTCGCGCGTTACGGCCTGTACCGTCTGTTCGGTGGGGCGCAGGCCATACGGGTGGCTTCCATAGAGCCCGTAAGCGAAGAACCGCGAGGCCAGCGCGGCCGGGCTGCTACGCTCGAGCTGCAGACCGGACAGCGTCTGCTTGCGCAGGAGATCGATTTCCTCGGTCGGGAAGGTCGGGCGGACGACGACGTCTCCGAC
>JBGTNB010000151.1:0-1714 GCA_041743285.1 Gemmatimonadaceae bacterium | reverse complement strand
GTCCGCTCGCGCACGGTGGGGGCCGTACACGACGCCGACGTCCTCGGCCATGGTGAACCCGTTGAGCATCGCGTCGAACCAGCCGGGGAGGGGCGTGGCGTCCTGGGTGAGGAAGGCGATGACCTCGCCGCCTGTGTGCTCGGCCGCGAGGTTGCGAGTCCGGCCGTGGCCGAACTCGGTGGGTGCGACCTCCACCAGCTCGGCGCCAGCGTCACGCGCTATGCGAAGGCTCGCATCCCGCGATCCCGAATCAATGAGCAAGACTCGTGTGTCGACGTCGTGCCGGGCGGCCGCCTGCGAACTCACCGCCCCGAGCAGTTCGGGGAGGAACCGCTCGCCGTCTTTGACCGGCACGACTACGGACACACTCATCAAGGGCTCGGACACGGATGACCGATCAGCGGAGCGCACGAAGCGCGCGTCGAACGGCCCGCACGACACCTCGTAGACCCTTCACCGCTTCAAGCGCCTGCTCCGCGCCGGGCTTGCGCATCACCGCGTCGAGATCGACCTGCCAGCGCTCGAGCCAGTAGAGCTTCTCCTGGGAACGGGCGACAAGCGCGTTGGTCGCGCGCGACTGCTCTGCGAGCTGGCCCTCCAGGGCGTTCACGCGAGCTCTCAGCGCGAGGACCTCGGGGGAGGGCTGCTCGTCGTTCATCAGCGACGAGGCTAGAGGTTCGCCCGCGACCAGGGGTGCTCCTCAGCCCTCGCGACATGCCGCATCGTTAGTGAGCGTTTGCGCGCCAGTTTGGAGCGGCGAGCCCAAGTCAGGTTGCTGAAGCCGTTTCGATGCCCCAGTCAAAGTGAGTGTCCGCCTCTGATCCTGTTCTTGTCCGCTCCCGCGTTATGTCGACCCGCAAAGAGAATCGGCCGATAGGATCGCGCACCCGAACGCCTGGCGGAGACGCCGCACCGGCGACGACGGAGACGATCAGTGTGGCAATCGACGCAGCAGAGACGGCAACGGCCGGCAAGGGGCGCTTCGCTCGCCTCCGGAGGAGAGGCGGTCGCGAGGGTTGGAACCCCGACGAGGTCGCCGGGCACCTCATGGCGCGCCAGGCAGGCATCGTGCGTGGTCTCGCTCGCAGCTCTCCGTGGGCCGGTATCGACGAGAACACCCGCGACTCCTACTTCGGTGCCGCCGCGGCGACCGTCGCGCGGATCGCCGATACGGGCGAGCGGGAGGACTGGAGGTCCTTCAGGGATCTTGAGAAGGCCCAGATCACCGCTTACCGGCACGAGGCGCTCGATCATTGGAAGAGGATCAATGCCGCCTCGCGGAGCGGGGACAAATCTGCCGTCGAGTTCGACGCTGAGCGGCACGACACCGGCGTGGCGCCGATTGACAAGCTGTTCGATCAGCCGGATCTCATCGCCGTCCAGCGCGACCTGCTCGCCGATCTGAACGACGAGAACCTCCGGGCGTTCTGGTCGGTTGTCTTCGATCAGCAGGTGACGTTCAAGCACGCGGGCGATCAGCTCGGCATGACGAAGTCCGGCGTCATGGTCGCAACGAAGAGTGGCCGCAAGCTGTTCGCCGGGCATCTCCACCGGCGTGCGAGCGGAGAGCTTTGCCGTTCTCGCGGCATCGACATCAAGGCGCTTCGTGCGGGCGGGGCGTCGGCGACGCAGCGCGAGCGCGCCGAAGCCCATCTCGAGGGGTGCTACGCCTGCGCGCTCGTCCACGAGCCGCGTACGAGTGCTCTTGACCGCG
>JBGTNB010000150.1:0-2832 GCA_041743285.1 Gemmatimonadaceae bacterium | reverse complement strand
CCGTTTCCGGCGCGGTGTTGGTGTGCAGTGTGGAGAGCACCAGGTGGCCGGTGAGCGCTGCCTTGATCGCGATACCACCTGTTTCCAGGTCGCGGATCTCGCCGACCATGATGATGTTCGGATCCTGCCGCAGAAACGCCTTGAGGGACGCGGCGAAGGTCATTCCCACATCATTCCGGACGAGCACCTGGTTGATCCCGTGGATGTTGTATTCCACCGGATCCTCGGCCGTCATGATGTTCACGTCGATGCTGTTGACCTTTGAAAGAGCCGAATAGAGAGTCGTCGTCTTGCCCGAGCCCGTCGGGCCGGTGACGAGCACCATGCCGTACGGATTCATTACGGCTTCCATCAACTCCTGCTCGGCTCGCGGCTCTATACCGAACTTCTCCAGTTCCAGCGTAAGGTTCCCCTTATCGAGGATTCGCAGTACCACCTTCTCGCCGAACAGCGTGGGAAGGGTGGAGACACGAAAGTCGATCACCTTGCGCCCCATCTTGAGCTTGATGCGGCCGTCCTGCGGCACGCGACGCTCGGCGATGTTGAGCTGAGACATGATCTTGAATCGTGAGATCAGTGCCGAACGCAGCTTGAGCGGCGGCTTCATGACCTCGACCAGTGCGCCATCGATGCGGTAACGGACCCGCAGCTCATGCTCGAAGCATTCGAAGTGCACGTCCGACGCGCCGCGCTTGACCGCATCGGTGAGAATGCCGTTGATCAGCTTGACGACTGGCGCATCGTCGATGGCCGCCGCGAGCGCGGCCATGTTGGTTTCTTCTTCGCGATCCTCGACCAGCTCGACATCGGACTCCGAATCGGCGAAGTCCATGTCCTTGAGCAGGTTCTGAAGCGTCGAATCCACGCCGTCGTAGTACCGCTCGATCGATGTACGCAACGTGTACTCCCCGGCGATGACCGGGAAGATGTCGTAGCGCGTGATGAACTTGAGGTCGTCGAGAACGCCGAGGTCGGTCGGGTCGGCCATCGCGACGGTGAGCGTGCGCCCATCGCGCTTGAGCGGCAGCACCAGATGCTTGAGCGCCAGATCGGCGGGAATGAGCTTCGTTATGCGGGGGTCGACTTCGAACTTCGAGAGATCCACCGCCGGCATGCGAAACTGCCGCGCCAGCATGCGGGTCAGATCCAGCTCGTTGAGGAAGCCGAGCTTGATGAGGTTGTAGCCGACCCGTGTGCCGTGCAGCTTCTGCTCGACGAGCGCCTTTTCCAGGTGCTCACGCGTAATGAGCCCCTCCTTGAGGAGGAGATCACCAATGCGTTCGCTGGTAGCGACGGGTGCGGCCATGCGCGTCGAGGGGTGACGATGCGGGCAATAAGTGACGCGCCCGTCGCGGTGGCGTCTAATGAGACGCGTCAGGGCGCATGTGGACGCACCGGTGGCTGGTGCCGCGCACGAATGGGCGCGCGGCTCCCCCGGTCTTCCACCCTGAAATGACGCGGTGTCTGAGAAAACGTCACGCGTCCCGCCAGCCGCGCTGCCATACCCGGTCCCACCCCCTTTACGCGCTGAAAACCCTCCATTGAACCGAACGGTCCTAACGAGTCCCGGTCGGCGACTATCCGTGCGGCCAGCACTGGGCCGATCCATGGCAGCGCCTCGATATCCCCAAGGGGGGCGAGGTCCAGATCCACCGGATCGGGAATCGGGAGTCGGGAATCGGGAATCGAGCGCGCGCTGGGGACTGGGCGCAGCGGGGGGTCGGCCTGGAGAACGGAGGGTTTTGATCGTTTCCTGGTCCCAGAAGCTCCGCCGGCTGGGGCAGTTCCGGGTCGCGTCGACGAACCCGGGCCACGCCGGCCGGACTTTGCGACCGTCCTCACCGAATCCACTGCGGCCAGCTGCGCCGTGAGCGCCGATCGCTCCTGGCTGGTCGCGTGTACCTCGGAAGACCTCGCCCGCACCAACCGGACCGAAACGCCGAGCAGCAACAGTGCGCTCAGAAACAGAAGTGCGTTTCGCTCCGATGGGGTCAACCGAGGTCGAGGGGGAGAGGGGAACGGCAGTGCCGCCGCCGGTTGCTACCCTAGCTCCTCCGCCCTCGGAGAGTGCCATCCAAATCCTGCAGCCGGGGCTCTTCGACGCGCTTTCCTCACTCTGCGCCGGAGTTCATCTTGAGGCTCACCCTGTCCCGCTCGTATGCGATCTCTCCGCCTTCCCATCCTGCTTGCCGCCTTCACCTTCGCCTGCTCCGACGGGTCAGGTCCAGACGATGACAGCGAACTCTTGGGTGACTACCCACTATATGAGGTCGGCTTCACACAGCTCCCGGTTTTCGACAAGTCGGGGGGCCTTCGACCGCAAGACTCGCTCATGATAACTGGCGGGAAAGTACGGATACTGTCACGCGGTCGCGTTTCGCTTATCACTAACGTCGAATGGTGGAGCGACCTGGAACCCAATGGGATCGGTTTCGTGGCGCCCGAGACGCTGACAGTGCCGTATACACGAACCGGCGATCTGCTGATTGTGCCCTTCCCGAACGATCCACGCGGCGCCCACACGGACACGATCCAGATCATGAACGGCTTTCTGCGGGTGAGCCGCGTGCAGGCTCACAAGGAGGGGACGAGGGCGTGGCGGAACTTTATCTATCTGGCGCCCTGAGGGGTCGGGGGTCGGGGGTTGAGTGAACGGGAAATGGGAAATGGGAAATGGGAAACGGTAAACGGGAAACGGTCATGAACCCGTTTCCCGTTTCCCTTTTCCCGTTTCCCGCTTTTCTCGACTCTCGACCCCTACCTCACCCCCCGAATGAGCGCCATCGCCACGTCACCCACGATCTGCATGCTCTCCTGCGACACCTTGTCGAA
>JBGTNB010000149.1:0-1562 GCA_041743285.1 Gemmatimonadaceae bacterium | reverse complement strand
CCTCGACATCTCCGGCACCGAGCTGCGGCGGCGGCTGCGCGAGGGCCTCGAGATCCCCGACTGGTTCAGCTTCCCCGACGTGGTGGCGGAGCTGCGCCGGACCTCGCCGCCGCGCGCGCGGCAGGGCTTCACGGTGTTCTTCACCGGGCTCAGCGGCTCGGGCAAGTCGACCATCGCCAACGCGCTGATGGTCAAGCTGATGGAGCTCGGCGGGCGCCCGGTGACGCTGCTGGACGGCGACGTGGTGCGCAAGCACCTGTCGAGCGAGCTCGGCTTCTCCAAGGAGCACCGCGACGTCAACATCCGGCGGATCGGCTACGTGGCGAGCGAGATCACCAAGAACGGCGGCATCGCGCTCTGCGCGCCGATCGCGCCCTACGCGCAGACCCGCGCCGACGTGCGCGCCATGGTGGAGCAGTACGGCGCCTTCCTCGAGGTGCACGTCGCCACCCCGATCGAGGAGTGCGAGCGGCGCGACCGCAAGGGCCTCTACAGGCTGGCGCGCGAGGGCAAGCTGAAGGAGTTCACCGGCGTGTCGGACCCCTACGAGGCCCCCGAGACCCCCGAGCTGCGCGTCGAGACCCAGAGCGTCAGCCCCGACGACTGCGCCCAGCAGGTGATGCTCAAGCTCGAAGCCATGGGCCTCATCGGCTGACGCCCCCAAGGCGAGGACCCCCATGCGCGACGCCGCGGCGTCGCGCACAAACCGGATGCCGCCGACGACGCTCCATGCTAGCCTTCGGCCGGCGGCGCTGTGGAAAGGCGAATTTCATGCTCGGGCAGCTTCGCACCGTCAAGGCGAACGCGCGGCCGGCGATCTTGCTCGATTCGACGCGCACTCTGCTGTCGATGCTGCGCCTTGATCGTGATTACTTTAAAGTGTTCTGTATCGGGTTCAACAAGACGGGAACCAGCTCGATCAACCAGACCTTGAACGTGGCTGGCGTCAGCGCGATTCATTCGTCCAACTGGTGCGCGGCGTCGCCACGGCTCGTCCAGTTCCTCTTCCGAGGGTTTTCAGACGGCAGTCCCGTTCATTTCAGGCATCTGGACCGGCGGTTTCCGAACTCCCGCTTCATCCTGAACGTACGCGATCTGCACTCTTGGCTCGACAGCCGGCGCGAGCATGCCGAGCATGATCGAGGCCGGGGAAGACATCTCGACATTCCCAGTTGGGACGTGAACGACGCGGCGATCGAATACTGGATCCGGGAGCGCAACGAACATCACATCGCGGTCCTGGAGCACTTCGCGCGCGAGCCCGACCGCCTTCTCGTCGTGAACTACGTCAGGGATCCGGACGCCGCCGACAAGATCGCGCGGTTCGTCGGATCGACGCGCATTCCCGAACGCGCGCACGTGCTGCCGGTCCGGGAGTTGAGCAAGCGGACCGCCTTCAAGCACAAGGCGCAGATCGAGAGCGTGCTAGGCCGACTGTCCATTCCTGAAAGCGAGTGGCGGTCGGACATATACTGCCGCAGCCTGGCGTCGCAGGAGCAGCGGTCGCGGTGGCCGTCCGACACGAGCGAGCGTCACGCCGTGACGGCGGCGGCGCCGTGACC
>JBGTNB010000148.1:0-4405 GCA_041743285.1 Gemmatimonadaceae bacterium | reverse complement strand
CGTGGACGCCATGCCGCCTGTAAACAGCACATAACTGCTGGTCCACAGCTGCTTGTTGATCGGGAACGCCCAGTTCCAAACGAGTCCGAGGACCATGCCCACCGCGCCGGCTACGAACAGCTGGGAAATTCGCTCGCTGAGCGGACGTGGGCTACGTACCCAGATCGCCGCAAGCATGCCGAGGATGGCGGTGGCTATCGCCGGAATGGTGGAGAGAATCCCTTCCGGATCATAGGTACCGGTGCCGTGATAAGCATGGCTGCCTAACACCGCACGGTCGAGCCAGGCCGACAGATTCCTCGATGGCTCATCGAGCAGTTGTGCACCGACGGCGCCTTCGCCAGGCACTGGTACGAGGGTCATCAATGCCCAATAGCCCAGCAGCAGGCCGGCGGCTATCCATTTCTGCGTTCGCACCGATGCGAACAGCCAGTTAATCCCGGCAAAGACGTACACGATCGCAATCCGCTGCAGCACGCCTAGCAGCCGGATCGTTTCGGCGAGCGGCTCGTGTGTCACCGGGCTAATGCCCAACCGCTCGAACATGCTGGCCCAGGCGCGTCCCGGCTCCGGATCGAAGAAGGGGAATGCGTTGAGCACCAGGCCAAACAAATAGATTAGAGCGCCGCGCTTGAGGACCTGCCTGAGGAGTGCGGCATCTGAATCACCGCGCTCCCGGCGCGAGCTGAGCGACAGGTGCGTAGTTACTCCGACAATGAACAGGAAGAACGGGAAAATCAGGTCGGTCGGCGTCCAGCCGTGCCACGCCGCATGACCGAGCGGCGCGTACATCGCGCCCCAACTCCCCGGGTTGTTGACCAGAAGCATCCCGGCGATCGTCGCACCGCGGAACACGTCGAGCGCGACGAGACGTTCTCGCTGCGCCACAGGCGGCGCTGCTACAGTAGTTGTGAGTACCGGAGTTTCTAGGGTGCGCTCCGCTGTGCCGCCCGTCACGGTGCAGGTTCTTCCGTAGTCCTGATGTACTGCCAGGGAACGGTGTCGCAAGCGAAATACATAGCCTTCACCGGAGCATGCTTGCCATCGTCGACGCCACCGACATAATGGCCAGCGAGGCGTATCGCGATCGTCGTGTCATCCACGACTTCATTGCCGCGCCAGAGCACGAGCAGCGTTGGCCATGCTCCCACCGACGACAGCTTGTCGAGCACAGCCTGTCGCTGAGCCGGGTCGCCAGGGTAGAGGTACGCCGGACCCGTGCGCTGAATGCCGCTGAATCCAGCTTCCGGAAGCGCCGAAGCGGTGCCAGCGGCATTGAGAAAGCGCCGAGGGGTGGGTGCGAGGCCGACCATGTATTCGTCGAATGCTTCAGCGTAGACGCTGGTGCCGGGTGACTCCTCGCAAAACGAGGTCGCGCCCGAACGCTCCGGTGGTTGCTGTTCATCGCTTGCACAGGCGGCGATGAACAACGAGAGGGCGAGCGCGGAAATCGGAAGGGAAGAGAATCGTCGCATGCCACATTCTTGCACCGGCGTCCGGATTTGTCGAGACTTTGGATGGAAGCAGAGTCCGCTTAGGGCACGGATTTCGCACCGAAGGGCAGGTTCCATCGCGTCGCGGCTGCGCAGATCATGCGTCTCGCGACCATTCGAGGAGGGTGCAGCATGGTGCGTTCACACAACGTTTGGCGCGAAGGAGTAATAGCTGGAGTTCTCGGCGCAACCGCGCTGGCGCTTTGGTTTTTCGTGGTGGACCTGATCGCCGGGCATGTGCTGTACACCCCGACGATCCTTGGCCAGGCGCTGTTCAGTATCCTCGGATCCACCGCGGGCGATTGGCAGCTCGTGCACGTGGCCGTATACACTGTATTTCATTACGCGGTGTTCATCCTGTTCGGCGTGCTGGCGTCGGTGGTGGTACACCGTTCGGAGCGGCAGCCCTCGATCCTCGCGCTCTTTCTGATCGCGTTCGTGATGCTGGAGATGGCATTCTACGGCTATACCGCCATCCTGTCGTACTCCGGGGTTCTGCCTGACGAGCTGGCCTGGTACCAGGTGCTCGTTGGAAACCTGCTTTCCGCGCTGGCAATGGGGGTTTACATGCACAAGCTGCACCCGGGCCTGGCGCGCAATTTTTCGCGCGGCCTTGCCGACGAGCCTGGGGCGACCGGGGAGGAGGGGCGAATGGTGCGGTAGGGTTGCGGGGGGGGGGCGAGGGTCGAGGGCGCGTTCGAGACGCGCCTTTCTTTTCTCTAGCTCCTCGGTGTTTCAGGTTGGTGACAACCGGAACTCGAGCTCACCGGCGAGGAAGTAGGCCATGGCGATCAAGTCGTGGTTCGAGCGACTTTCTCGCCTTCGCATCGGTGGCATCCATGAGACTGTAGCCATCGAAGAGTCGGCATCGCTGTTGCTCAAAAGCTTCGCATTTTTTTCGCTGGCCTCGGGGAGAGAAGCTCACTTCACACCCCTTCGGCTATCTCCGCGATAAAAAAAAGGACATCGGCGGTAGACGAATGAAAACGAGGGCGAAGCAAACAGATTCGCCCTCGTTTCGCGCCACATCGCCGTCCTTTCGCGATTCTGCCTAGCCCGTCAAAGAAATCTGCCCAAAGAGAAAGAGCAGCGCTATCACCGTTATGACCGCAATCGCCAGCGGACCCACGAACAGCGCGCGGAACAGCTTCGCATCGTACTTCAGATGCATGTAGTACATGACGACGATTGCGAACTTCACGACTGACATGAAGATCAGCGACGGCACGAACGCCCGCGAGGCGACGAACGCCGGGATGTAGTACGCCGCCACTTCCACTACCGTTATGACGAACAGAATGAGCGCCACCCACTTGTATTCCTTCCACGTGGGGTGGTGATGCTCGCCATGTGCCGCCGTTGCGGAACCATGGTCAGCGTGATGCGAATGCTCGGTCATCGTCGTTACTGGATGAGGTAAACGAGCGTGAAGATCGCGATCCAGACGACGTCGACGAAGTGCCAGTACAGCGCGCACACATCGACGTTGCCGGCATCACGCGGGGTGAGGCCGCGCCTCATGTCGATGAACAGCAGCGTGACGAGCCAGATCACTCCGGCGGTCACGTGCGCTCCGTGAAATCCGGTGAGTGTGAAGAATGTCGAGCCGAACAGGTTGCGCTTCAGCGTAAGGCCGGCATGCACGAACTCGGTGAACTCGAACGCCTGAAATCCCAGAAATGTCGCGCCGGCCAGGGCCGTAAGAGCCAGCCAGATCTTCGAGTACTTCCGGTCGCCGCGCACTACCGCGCTGTGCGCCAGCACCATGAACAGCGATGACATCAGCAGTACGAAGGTCGACGCCGATGTGACGGGGATGTTCAGGATCGCCTTGAAGGTCTCGCCAGTTGCCGGGTCGGTCCAGGCTTCGTGCGGCAGGGGACCGACAAGATTGCGCCCCTTATAGATCAGATACGTCGAGATGAGGGACATGAAGAACAGACATTCCGAGCCGATGAAGGCCCAGACGGCGATCTTCGTGTTGTCGAGCCCCGTGCTCGAATGATGATGTGGGGCGTCGTGGTGTTCGATCGCTGCGGTTGCCACGTCAGCAGGCTCCTGGCGAAATCGCGTTGGTTATGCGCATGCAGCTGTCACTGTTTGGTCCAGAACGGCTCATCGGCGCGCGGCCGCCGGCTCGGATCGGCCGTGTGGCCCGGAGATGCGGGGTGGTGGTCAGGCTCGACCGGCGTTAGGAGCCAGCTGTACAGGATGAGCACGAACAGTGTTCCGCCGCCGATTATTACCGGGATGTTGGTCCCCAGCAACAGGCCAACGAACGGGATCGTCAGAGCGATGGCCGCCAGCAGCGGCTTGATCGTAGGCGACGGCATGTGGATGCCGAGATCGGCCGGCGTGGGATGCTGAGGTTCGCCAGGTAATCCACGATGTTCACTCATCACGTCGACGACGTCCTCGTGCTCGGTGTGCGTCTCCGTTTCAGGGGCAGTTGGCACCTCGGCGTGCCCGCTGTGCTGCCTGTCCCACAGCGGGTAGCGAGAGGTGACTACCGGGAGCTCGGCAAAGTTGTATTCAGGCACCGGCGACGGCAGCGTCCATTCGAGTGTCGCCGCTCCCCAGGGATCGTTGCCGACCCGCTGGCCGCGCGTCCGGCTGCGCATGATGTTGATCGCGAATGCGGTCATTGCGACCGCCAGTACGAAGTAGCCGAACGTCGCGATCTGGTTCTCGACGTCCCAGCCCTGGTTCGCGTCATAAGTAAACGTCCGGCGCGCCATCCCCGTCAATCCCGCGTAATGCATGGGAAAGAAGGTCAGGTTCATTCCGATGAAGGTGAGCCAGAAGTGCACCTTGCCCAACCCCTCGTGCAACAGCCGGCCGGTAATCTTCGGAAAGTAGTAGTAGATGCCGGCGAAGATGCCCATCATCGAGCCGCCGAACATCACGTAATG
>JBGTNB010000147.1:0-8360 GCA_041743285.1 Gemmatimonadaceae bacterium | reverse complement strand
ATCGGCGTAGCGCACCAGACGGGCATCTGCCCAACCTCCTGGCCCACTACCGCGGTGGAAGGTGACATCCATCCAGTGGAGATACAGGTTCGCCAAGAGCGGGGAGATCACCCCTCCCTGTGGCGTACCGCGGGTCGGTCGACTCCGCGTCGGCCGGCCGTTCTCGTCACGATCTTCCACCGGGCTAACCAGCCACTGCCGGATCAATCGAAGCACTGATCGATCCGCCACCCGCCGCTCGACGCACTTCATCAGCTTGTCGTGCGGGATCGTGTCGAAATAGGCTTGCAGGTCCGCATCATAGACTTCGCTATATCCCTCCCGCATGCGGCGCGCGATCTCCTGCAACGCCTCATGAGCCTTGCGGCCAGGCCGATAACCATACGACACATCCAGGAAGTCCGCCTCAAAGATCGGTTCCAGGATGAGCTTCGCCGCCGTCTGCACCACCCGGTCACGGACCGTCGGTATGCCTAGCGGACGCTGTTTGCCATCTGCCTTCGGGATGTATACTCGTCGCACCGCTGAGGGCCGGTACGTCCTCGCCACAAGCTCTGCATGCAATCCGGCCACCAGAGCTGCGGCGCCCCCGGGAGAGGTCTTGATCGCCTTGATCGTAACCCCATCCACCCCCGGCCCACCGCCGTTAGCGGCGACCTGGACCCAGGCGGCCTCCAGCACGTCGAGCCGGGCAATCAGCCCATACAGCGTGTAAAACCTGAACGCCGGCTCTCGCTTCGCCTTCCCATAAAGCTTCTGTCTCAGCGTGAAGAGTTTCTCAGGCAGGCCATCCGTATTCTCGGCAAATGCCTCCGAAACATCGTCGACCATCCCCGTTCTCCCGTCGTGGCGGTTCTTGCCCCGCAATCGGCTCTCCACGTATTCTGACTCCGCATTCTGCCGGCAGGGGTCCTTCGCTCCACGGCCATTACGCCGCTTCCCCACTACTACGACCCCCTCCGACTCCCGACCGTGCAGCTCAAACGGTTATGCATTCCCGTTCAAACCCTTGGGGTACGACCCCGAGCACGTCGGGCCTCTCAGGTTCCTCGACTCCTCTGTTGTGACGCGCCATCCCTCTCTACCCCGGAGAGCCAGGCAACTGTTTGCCTATGTTCCCATCGCCTGTTCTGGCTTCACCGAATCGGGCCGGCTGGCCGCTCCCATCTTAGCGTTTCGAGGCCTCGGATGAGGGTTTACTTTCGTTATGGCTCGCCACTTCGCTTCGCAGGGCTTCGACCAGCCGGTTACCCGACGCGATCGCCTACGTCGCTACATGTGTCATAGGCATTTCACATGGTGAGCTCCTTTCATCTCACAAGAGAAGTCAGGCTCTGCCTGACGCACCCGATTACGCAGATGTTTTCTCGATGTCTGTTCCGGATGAATTCCGAGATCGTTCGTTGGTATTTGTTGTCGCGGCAGGGTTCGACTTTGACCCCGAAATAGAAGCGCACGTGGCGCCACGAATCGAGTTCCATTCACCTTCGGGATTCGTTATCTTGTCGTTATGCGATGACAAGAAACGAATGCAGCCGTTGCTCTTCAAGTAAAGAAGAACGATGCATTCTGGAAGAGAAAAATCATCGCCGTCAGTTTTGAAGTTCGAGCCGTTCGCATTCGAAGTACAATTCAAGGGCAGATCCTTAGTTCGGGGGATAGCTTGCTGTCCGCCAGATGACCGCTGGGCATCTGCGAAATCTGCGAAATCGGCGGTTCCTTCTTTTGCTGTTGCAGGCGTTCACCCCTGTTCCCGTTCCCTTCCGCGCCATGACAGCGAAGAATGCCGCCGTCGATACAGGTATTCTCTGCGAACGCATTTGGCTCGCGCCTCTCTTCGTCGCGGCCGCAATACTCGCGTCCTGCGGAGAGTCGCACGGAGGGCGGCCGGCGGCGATCGATACCTTGGAAATCGCGGCCTTGTCTCCGGTTGAATCGGCGCAATCGGGTATCGGTTTCGATCCGGCAACCCTCAGGTCCGGCGATCGAGTCGGCAACATGTTTGTCGACACAGTGACGTTCCGGCACGCACTCCTCGATTCGACCCTTGTGGGCATGGCCCGCTTCACCGGTGAAATGCAGCTCACCGGCCGCACCATGCGGCATCCGGACGCAGACCTGCGGCATACCGAAATGTGCTTCGAGGCCGACTCTTCCAGCGCGACGCTGCTCCCGCGATGGCCGGCCGATGAGCGTCGACCCTGGTTCTGTTTTGTGAATAGAGACGCAGCTGTTAGGGTGCTCCGAGGACCGAGCGAAGGAATCGCCGCAACCATCGTCATCGACCAGTTTACGATCCACCGAGGGCTTACCGACGAGGTTAACAGCGCTCGACTCGTCAGGATCGGACAGAACGGCGGCGAACCAGACAGCGTCGATCGGGCTCAGCGAAGCGACCGGGTGGAAGTCCCGACTGCCCCCTGAGTTCTCACTCAGTTACTCTGCTGAATCACTCTGTGGCATAGCAATCCAGGCCATGAGACCAGAAAGCGCCGTAGATGATGCCGATAAGGTGTGCGCGCTCTTTCGCCGGCGTTTCTCCGCGAAGCCAGCGGTTGTTGCCTCTGCTCCAGGACGGGTGAACCTGATCGGCGAGCATACTGACTACAACGGCGGAGAGGTGCTCCCAATTGCAATCGAGCGACGCACCTGGGTGGCGGTGGGTGTAGCAACACGCGGAAGCAGCGAAGCCATCTCGGCTAACGAGACGGAGTCTGGCGCATGGGAAGCGCACGAGCCGCACCGCACCGGGAAGTGGTGGGATTACGTGAGCGGTGTCGCAGCCGAGCTGTCGCTGCGGGGGTGGGAACTTCCGCCGCTGCAAATAGCGGTGGTGAGCGACGTTCCGGCGGGTGCCGGTCTCAGTTCCTCCGCCGCGCTGGAGGTGGCCGCCGCTACTGCCTTTGGCGCTCTGGCTGGTGTTCCGCTTTCGGCTACCGAAGCGGCGCTGGTGGGACATCGCGCGGAGACGGAATTCGTCGGTGTGGCATGCGGGATAATGGATCAGTTTGCCTCTGCTCTCGGCAGCACGGGCATGGCGCTGCATCTGTGGTGCGATAGCGGTCGCTACGAGCACGTCTCGATGAAAGATGCAGTGCTCATCTTCGACACGGCCGTACCGCGATCGTTGCGCACAGCTGCATTTAACGGGCGGCGCCAGGAATGCGACGCCGCCCTGGCGATTCTGCGCGGGCACTTTCCGACCCTGCAGAACCTGGCGGCTGCCACGCCCGAGCAGGTGGCGGTGGCGGCACTTCCCGCAGGTTTGGATCGCCGAGCGCGCCACGTTGCCGAGGAAACGCGCCGCGTCGGATCCGCGGTCGTCGCGCTACGTGCCACCGGAACGCTGCCGGGGAGTCTCCTATATGAGTCGCATGAATCGCTGCGGTTGTTGTACGAGTGCTCCTCACCCGAGCTTGATTGGTTCGTGGAAAGTGCATCGGCATCGGTAGGAGTGACCGGTGCTCGGCTCACCGGTGCCGGATGGGGTGGATGTGGGATTGCGTTAGGCGACGCGACCGCACTCGCCGAAGCCGCCCCGGCCATTGCGGCGAAGTACGAGGCTCGCTTCGGTCGGAGGCCGCGCACGTGGATTACGCACGCGGCTGCTGGCGTTCGCCTCCACGAAAACCTCACGTAGGGAGAATGCTGTGCACCATCGGCTTAACAGAGCGATGCCTGCTCCACCTCTTGCTTCTTTTCCCTAGAGCGCAGCGCAGCTCGTTGGGACTTCGTCTGCTTTAACGGCATCCCGCGTCCCGCGTCGCGCGCCCCGCATCCCGCATCTCAGGCTACCACATCAAAGTGGGCCATCATCCCTGAAGCGTGATGTTCGAGGATGTGGCAGTGATACATCCAGCTCCCGGTACGGTCGTCGGGTAGCCAGGCGATGCGTACAGTGGCCCGAGGCGGAACGTTCACCACATCTTCCCACGACCGCCACTCCGGCGGTTCACCGTTCACCGCAAGAACCTGAAAGAAGAAACCGTGCAGGTGGAACGGGTGATCCATCAGCGTCGTGTTCACGACGTCCCACACCTGCAGCTCGCCGACCTTCACGGGATCGGCGCGATGATGCGCTTCCTTGTTGATGACGAAATCGACGCCGTGCCGAAGGCTCAACTTGATACCGAGCTTCACCGCGCGAGTCGGCTTCGCCCCCGCCGGTGCGAGCGGGGTGATCGTTCGCAGCCGCTCGGGAATCACCGCCTTGGAGGGTAGCGCGGGGCCAACACGAAGCGTCGCGAAGAGCTCGGTCTTCCGCTTGCGGATGGTGCGCCGCAAATATGGAAGCCCTTCGACCGCCAGTTCCTGACCCTCCTCGAAAGGCCCCACTGCAATGTCCACCCTGTCAGCTGTAGCCAGCAACACTTCGCTGACCGTAACCGGCGCCTCGATCAGACCCCCATCGGTGCCCAGCATGCGGAAGGGGAGTCCGCCTATCGATAGGCGAATGTAGCGGGCACTCGACGCGTTGATCACCCGCCACCGCTCCACCTGGCCCGCGGCGATCGAGAGCTCCGGTTCCGCGACCCCATTGACGAGCCGCACGTCGCCTTCGCGACCGTCGTGCCCTTCGACAAGACCGCCGAACGACGCGATCTGCCCCTTCTTGTCCAGCCTTAGATCGTCCAGCACGAGAATACGTTCCCGGTCGAGGACGGGCTCGTCAGGTTCGCGCACGATCAGCGCTCCGTAAAGTCCCATCTCGAGCTGCACCGTCTCGTTGATGTGCGGATGGTACCAGAACGTGCCGGCATCGGGGAGACGAAAACGATAGATGAACGAACTGCCCGGCGCCACCGGATGCTGCACCGACTCGGTCCCGTCCATGGCGGCGGGAATCCGCAGGCCGTGCCAGTGAATGTTGGTCGGCTCGGAGAGGTGGTTCGTCAGGCAGATTTCGAGAACGTCACCGACGTTCGCTTCGATGACCGGGCCGGGTACGCTACCGTTGTAGCCCCAGGCCGGTACTGACGCGTTTGGCGTGATTTTCCACTCGCATTCTCGGGCGTCGAGATCTATACGGATGACTGACCGTCCGGGATCAGGCTGTGCGGCGTCGTATGCGCGTCGATGCGCGGAATCGGCGTCGGCGGCCGGTGTGTGGTGATACGCGTTCGGGTCATGGTGGGTGTGAGTAGGCATCGGGATCACCTCAGTCAGTATTTGGCGCCGCGTGATCGTTCTTCTATTGTTCGCTCGCGCTATCCGGGAATACGTAGATCGCGATCGCCTTCCCTTTCCGCTCGGCTCCTGTGCCGAGGACCGCTCCAGCCACCTTGGCGCCGGCGCTGGGCTCACTGATGCCATCCAGCACGATTCCATTGGCGCCGAGTTGCCCTGCTTTCTTGCGCATCGAGTTGAACATCTGCTCCTCGTTAGTCATGCCGCTGCTGCCGGTCGAGTTCAACAGCGCGACCTCCTCATATTTTCCCGGCACCTGACTGGCGGTTCGGTACACCAATACACTGTCCGCATGGACGGGTGCACGCTGAGGCGCCGCGCCGAGTCGGACGGCATTCGTCTGAACGCACGCAATTGCTGAAAGCAATGCGACGATCACTCCAAGTCTGCGCATAGGGGATCTTCTGGCGGGAGGTTAGCGAACACGGCCGATAACGATTGTGCAAGTCGTTCGAGCTGTCAAGGTCGCTAGGCGGCGCGCGAGTCGCCATCCGACCGGCTAGCACAGTGGTGATGTGACCTTCGCTCGGTCGCGCGCCAGCGAGCAGGCCCTAGTCGCGGAAGAGGCGGTTGGAGGGCGATTCCGTTATTCGATCGATGCTAGACGTTGACTCCGGCACGCACCGGTCCCCGCCTTTGGTTCTGCATGCTTCTTGCGACTCGCCGACATGCTTCCCCGAGTGCGGCTCGCGTCACGGCCTTTGACCTGCCATGCGTCCACCCCCGGACCAGCTTTCCAGCGCACTCGAGTCTTTGGTCGACCACTGCACGGAGATGATTCGGCGGGTGGCTTGGCGGCATCGGCTGTCCGACGCCGACGTCGATGAGGTGATGCAGGAGGTACGGATCCGAATCTGGCATGCGCACCAACGGGTTGAAGACGCCGGCGAGCAGATCGCCAGCGCTCCTGCGTCTTACGTGTATCGGACGGCGACGTCTGCGGCGCTCGACCTCCTCCGTCGACGACGCGCTCGGCGGGACGATCGCACGGTTGCCATCGATGAGCAGGAGCTGGGCGCGGCAGTCGATGAGGGACCGGAGGAGAGGGTGGAAGCGTCGGAGCTCACCGCTCAAGTGGCGCGGGCGATCGAGACGATTCCCGCGACGCGCCGTGCGGTCGTGCGCATGTACCTTGTCGGGTACCCCCGGGAAGAGATCGCACGATTAATGGGGTGGTCGGAGGCCAAGACCCGCAACCTGCTATACCGCGGGCTCGCCGACCTCCGCGAGCGCTTGACAAAGATGGGCATCGTCTGGGAGAACGCGACGTGACTGAGGCAAGGGAGAGGGATACACGGCTGCGGGAGCTCTACGCTCCCCTGGGCGACGCGCCCGCCACTCGATCGCGGGCGAGGTGCCCGACAGCGGACGCGATGCTCGCACTCCGCCGCCGCGACGGGAGCGAGGAGGAGCGCATCGCAACCCTCGACCACGTCATGGCGTGCGGCGACTGCGGGCGGGAATTTGAGCTCCTGCGCGCGATCGATCGTGCCGCCGACGAGAGCGCGCAGGGTATCGCCAAGCGCGAGGACCAAGTGGTGCCGCTGCGCGAACGCGCCAGCTGGCGCCGCTTCGCTCCCTACGCCGTCGCGGCATCGATCCTCATCGTCGCCGCGGTAGGCGTGCTGAGCCGAGGGTCCGAGCTCACACGCGGCGGGTCGACGGAAATCATCCTGGTTGGGCCGCCGCTCGAGGTGAGAGGTGGCACTCCCCTCACCTTCGTCTGGCGGACGATGCCGGGCGCCATCCGGTACGAGCTCGAAGTACTCAACGCCGCAGGTGCGGTGGTGCACGCCGCGACCTCCTCCGACACGGTGGTGACGATGGCCGGAGATCGCCTGACGACAGGCAGGGAGTACCGCTGGTGGGTGCGCGCCACGACCGGCGCCGGCCCTCAACGCGCCTCGGAGATGCGGCGCCTGCGGGTGCGGATTGAATAGGCGGCCATCATCAGGAGCCCGATCATGGCTGCTGCGGCGGCGATCCAGTACCCCTGCCGCGCCGGTTCGGGGTTGCGAAGCGATACCGTAACGAACGGGTCGCCGACCAGCGTGAACGCCGCCCACTCGCGTGGGGAATCCCCGCGCCGGATCGACTCGACCTTGGCCATCCTTAGCGCCTCCGCGGCGGGTGCTCCGCTCGCGAGATGACGATAGAACCCGTCGACGAACCGAACGGCGCTGCGATCGCCGACCCGCCAGTTCGTCGCAACCACGGCGCGCGCCCCCGCCTGTAGCAGCGCGGTAGTGAGTCCCTGCACCCCCTCACCAGCCACGATTTTGCCTCGGGCGCTCCTGCAAGCGGACAGCACGACGAGGTCGGCGCCGAGCTCTAACGACGCCAGCTCACCGACCCCGACGAAGCCGCTCTCCCCTTCGCCTGGAGCAAGAGCGAGCGCCGTTCGCGAGACGGAACGTTCATCGACCGCAGCGTGGGTGGCGAAGTGGATCACCCCGTAATCGCGAAGCGGGGCGTTCTTAAGAAATGCCGCAGTAGCCTCGTCTCGGAGCCTGACCTCCGCCCGGGGCGTGTAGCGAGCAATCCGCCGCGCCTCGTCCGCTGACGCGCGAAGTCGCGGCAAGCCGCCGCTCGCATCGAACGCGGCCATGTACGCCTCTTCGGCAGCGCTACCGGATGCACTGCCGGATCGACGCCCGGTCGGGAACACGGGATCGCCGAACACAAGGAGGCGCGGCGCCACCGGTGCCGACCCAGCTCGCTCTGGCCGGCGCCAAAGCGTCGCAACGACCGCAGCCGATGGGGCGACGCTGACCGCGTACCGTTCGACCACCAGCGTGTCGTTCGTCAGGCGGAGCGCATCCCACGGCACGTGATGCAGCGGACCGTCAGGCACGATGATCAGTCTCGTGACCGTCGGCCCGAGCTGGCGCATCGCGGGACCGAGCAGCGCCGCGTACAACGAGCGAGAAAGTCCGTCCGCCTCCTCTCCCACTTCGAGGAGTGCGACGAAGCGCGCCACGCGCTCGGCGAGTGAGTCGGCGTCAGGCAGCGCGACGGCGCGGAGGCCACTCCGCTGGATGATGAACAGTGTAACGGGCGCTCCCCCTGACCCCCCGACGAACTCCAGCAGCGCCGTCGCGTCGTCAGGAAGCTGAAGCGCGATCTCGCTGGCTGACACCGCCGCCGCGCGATCCGCCAGCGTGCCCGCGGCG
>JBGTNB010000146.1:0-7114 GCA_041743285.1 Gemmatimonadaceae bacterium | reverse complement strand
TACGCGCGGGGCGAAGACGGTGCGGATTCCACCGGCGACGGCACGTATGCATCCGTCGCAGGGACCGCTTGGCGACGGAATCCGCGAGTCGCGCGGAGCCAGACGCCGGTGAGAAGCACTAACAGCCAGCGCATCATGGCGTCCATACCAGGGCGCCGCGCATGCGGAGGATCAGAAAGACAATGACCACGACGAACGCAAGTGCGGCCTGCCACTCGCGATGTCGCAGGTAGAGCGAAAAATCGAAATGGCTTCGTAGTCCCGGAGTCCCCTGGGTGCGCCAGGGTACGGGCCGCGGGACGAAAGCAGGAACGTTCCTCTCGTATTCGTTGAAGGCATCGGGGAAACGGGAGCGGATGTGTTCACGCTCGCGCTCAATGACTGGTGCATAGATGAAGACGAAAAACGCGACGACGGGAAGCAGGAATCCCCAATGCGCGGCAATGGCGAAGCCGGCAGCGATGAGAAAGCTTCCGAAGTACAGCGGGTTCCGCGTATGAGCGTACGGGCCAGTGGTAGCCAACTCGTGATTTTTCACGATGTGCCCCGCCGCCCAGGCACGAAACAGGACGCCGGAAAGGGCGACTAGTGCGCCGACGATTAGCGTGAGAGGCGTAGGGCGAGCAAATACCAGATAGAAGGCGGCCAGCAGGAAGCCCATCGGAATTCGCACTCGTTGCGCGACGGCAGCGTAACTCAATCCGCGAGCTCCCTTAGCACGTGCCGCGCAATGACGATGCGCTGGATTTCCGATGTGCCTTCGCCGATCTCGCAGATCTTGGCATCGCGCATCATGCGCTCCACCGGATACTCCTTGGTGTAGCCGTAACCACCGTGAATCTGAATCGCCTTGATCGTCGTGCGCATTGCGAGCTCGGAGCAGTAGAGCTTGGCTATGGCCGCTTCCCGGCCAAATGGCTTGCCAGCTGCCGCGAGCCACGTCGCGTGATACAGCAGGTGCGTGCCGGCCTCGATCTCGGTCGCCATGTCGGCCAGTGGGAACTGGACGCCTTGAAACTCGGCGATCGCCTGTCCGAACTGACGCCGCTGCATGGCATAACGGGTAGCCTCTTCGAAAGCGCCCTCGGCGAGCCCGAGTGACAGTGCGGCGAGCCCGATGCGTCCCGCATCGAGCGTGCGCATGAAGTTGACGAAACCCAGTCCCTCATCGCCGAGCCGGTTTTCCACGGGAACCTCTACATCCTCCATGACGAGGGTGCGCGTGTCCGAGGCGCGCCAGCCAAGTTTGTCTTCCTTGCGGCCCGCGCTAAAGCCAGGCATGGCGTCGAGGGCCGGCTCGTGGCCAATACCCACCTCACGAGCGCGGGCTAGATCGCACGTTTCCTTGGTGAGAATGAAGCTCGTTATGCCCTTGGAGCCTTGCCCGGGATCGGTCACCGCGGTTACGACGAAAATCTCGCCGACCCCCGCGTGTGTGATGAAGATCTTGTTCCCGTTGAGCACATAGTGCCCGTTCTTGCGGACGGCAGTCGTGCGGGTACCGGCTGCATCGCTTCCAGCTCCCGGCTCGGTGAGGCCGAACCCGCCAAGTACCCTGCCTGACGCGAGCAGCGGCACGTAGCGCTCCTTCTGCGCCTGCGTGCCGAAGTTGACTATCGGAGAGGTGCCGAGCGTGGTGTGTGCCGAGATGGTGATCGCGTGCGACGCATCTACCTTGGCCATTTCGTGGATGGCGATTACGTAGCTCAGCAGATCCAGCCCGGCTCCTCCAAGCGATTCGGGCCACGGCATGCCGAGCAGTCCGAGCTCCCCCATCTTCTTTACGTTGTCCCATGGAAACGTCGCGTCGGCATCGAGCTTGGCGGCGACGGGGGCTACTTCCTCGCGCGCGAACTCCCGCACGAGATCTCGAACCGCAATCTGTTGTTCGGAGAAATACAGCGAGTCATCCATTCGTTATGCCCTCGCGGTCGCCCGCTTGATGAGCGCGAGCAGCTGCTCGCCGTACTTTTCAACCCGCGAGGGTCCCATGCCGTGCAACGCGGCCAGCGACTCGCGTGTTCGAGGCGCCTCTGCCGCCAGCGCGGCAAGGGTCCGGTCCGGAAACACCACGTACGCAGGCACCTTGCCGTCTCGCGCCAGTTGCGATCGCAGCACCCTGAGCTCAGCAGCCAACTCCGGGTCGGCCGGTGCCGCCGAGTCGATCGCCGGATGCTTTTTCGGCCGGCTCTTGCGCTGCCTTACTCGCTCCGCGGGAGGCGCCGTGGCCGAACCAAGCGTCGATCCTACGCAGCGGTCGCAACCATCGCAGCGAGACTTGGCCGCTGCATCTCCGAAATATCGAAGGACGAAGGCGCGTCGGCAACTCTTAACATAGGCGTAACGCTGCATGGCATCGAGCTTTGCCAAGTCAGCCTCACGCCTCCTGTCGAGTCGCCGCCAGTCCACGGGAATCTCTTGCACTGGGAGTGCGGGTGTGAGCAGCCGCAGACCACCGCCTCCCCGGATGACCGAAACGAACTGCCGCGCGCTCAGTCTTTCCAGCATGGAGGTTACCGATTGTGCTCCACCAAACCCCGGCGGCAGTCCGTCAGGATCGATAAGAGCGCCCGAATACAACTTCTCCCCGGCTACTCGCCAGAGCGCGCGTAGCAGCTCAAGCTCGGCAAGCTGATCATCGGAGTCGAGCTCGCGCTTGATGCGAGAGGGTGTGGCGAGCAGAGTAACCTCCAACCGGGCAACGGGAGCGTCCTCGCGAACCACGCCGGCATCGGCAAGCACGCGAAGCGATGATTGCACGTCGCGCTCGGTCAGACCGTTCCCCGCCGCAGAGGCCAGCGTGACTCGATCGGCCGTGACCAGGCCGTTCGTCGAATTCTTGAGTATCGCGCGAAACACACGCTCCACAGTTTCGCGCTCGGGGTTTGCGCCCTTGATGAAGTACTCATGCGTGAATCGGTCTCGAAAGGCGTGGAGCAGCACGCAATCGGACATGCCGCCGTCGCGTCCGGCGCGGCCGGCTTCCTGATAGTACGCCTCCAGCGTTCCGGGCATGGCGTGGTGGACGACCAGACGCACATTGGATTTGTCGATTCCCATTCCGAACGCGTTCGTCGCAACGATGACGCGCGCCGACTCCTTCATGAAGCCATCCTGCACGTCCTTCCGCCGGGCGTCGTCGAGCCCTGCGTGATAGGCCATCGCGCCGCCGACGCGGCTCACGGACAGCGTCTGCGCAATGCGCTCGACCGCCCGCCGGGTAGACGCGTACACTATCGAGAGTCCCTCGATGCGACGCAGCGTCTCGATGAGAGCCCGGTCCTTATCGTCATCGCTGCGCACGCCCACTACGTGATATCGGAGATTGGTGCGGTCGAAACCGGTGATCACGACTTCGGGATTGCGAAGCCGTAACTGCTCGACCACATCGCGCCTGACGTGCGGGGTGGCCGTAGCGGTCAGCGCAATGGTGGGTGGCATGCCGAGTCGCTCGCGCACACTGCCGATTCGCGTGTAGCTAGGGCGGAAGTCGTGCCCCCACTCACTGATGCAGTGAGCCTCATCGACCGCCAGCAGGCTCACACCGATCGCCTTCAGCCGCTCGGCGGCGCCGCCGGCGTCGAATCGCTCGGGTGCGACGTACAGCAGCTTGAGCTCGCCACTCTGGGCCCGTCCGAGCCGGTTCGAAACTTCGGCGGACGACAGGGTGGAGTTGATAAAGGCGGCGGCTAGTCCGCGCTTCGTCAGCGCGTCAACCTGGTCCTTCATCAACGAGATGAGCGGCGAGATGACGACGGTGAGGCCCGGGAGCAGCAGCGCGGGTACCTGGTAGCATAACGACTTGCCACCGCCGGTTGGCAGCACGACCAGCGTGTCGCGGCCGGCCAGGACCGCCGAGACGGCGCGTTCCTGCCCCGCGCGGAATGCCGAATAGCCGAAATGCTCCTGCAGCGCTGCGCGCGCTTCCTCGATAGTCGCCATTACGAGACCATTGCGTCACCGCGGTCGATTGCCCTCATCGAAACGCCGCGGGCCGGGCCGTTAGACGGCGCGAACGAAATGACCGCGCGTGAATGCACTACCTACGAGAGCGCGGGCCCGGCGGGTGTCCGGTACCTCGCCAACCTGAAGAGCGTCGAGCGCTGCGCGGTATGCGGCGACGATGTCGCGGACGGAATCCCCCGGCAGATTGAACAGCAGTCGATAGTGGCGCAGTCCGGCGCTCCAGAGGCTGGGCAGGAACTCCGAGCCCTCGATAGGCCGCGAATGAAGGAGCCGGTTTCGGCAGTCGGTGTCGGTGGCAAGGGGAAAGGTGTATCCCGCCGGATCGGTAAGCGACACGAGGGGGTGCTTGCTCACACAAAGATCGCGGCAGGTGGTGGGCTCCCGATCGAACGCGGCGGAGAGGACGCAGTGTTCGATCGTCATCCCTTCTGGACGTCCATAGGCCACTACTTCGAGCGCGCGTCCGGTGAAGGGTTGTGCAGTAGCGGCTAGCTCGTCCATCGTCAACTCGATCGACAGGGTCACCCGAGCTGCGCCTATCGCGAAGAGCTCCGCGACTGTATGCGCGTTAAAGGCGTTGACGGCGTAGTCGGCTACAACCTCCCTACCCTGCCGAGCCAACTCGGCCACGAGTCCGAGGTGGCCGGTCTGTAGCGAGGTGCCGAGTGCTAGCCACTTCTCCAGCTGTTGTCGCTCGCCGGGGCGAACGATGGTCGGCAGGCGCAGCCTTAGAGGAATGTGTCGGGCAGCGGCCTCGTCGAACAATGCCCTCACGCGGGAAACGGGAGGCAGCGGATGCCGCAGGAATACGTCGAGTACGAGCTCGGTGGCGCCGGCATCGATGGCGGCGCGCGCATCGTCGAGTGTGGAGACCTCGGCGGCCAGGGTGAAAGGCGGCGAATCGGTTGGGTGCGCGGCCGAATGATTGTGGGGCGATGGCGAAGCGGACGCAAATTGCGAAGCATGGGGGGGCCCCCCAGTGGTAATGGTCGACACCGCTTCCTCTATCGCCAACCGACGTTCTGCCTTACGCGCAGACTCTGCCCAGTCTCGCTTCACCGTCAGCTCATCGACCGCGCGTTGCCTCAGGCGATTCAGCTCGCTGACCGGGACGAACAGGCCATCACCCAGGCCCACCGCATCGATGCCGCCAAGTACGAACGGGGTCTCGCCGAGTCGACCGAGTTGTTCGCGCAACTTGGTGTCGTCCAGGCCGTGAGTCCGCGCGGGAACCAGCGCGATCTCACCGACCGCGGTCGCGCTCTCACCTTCGGCACTCGCGACGACGCGCATCGGGCCGCCGGCCGACCCGAAGACCCTCAAATCGAGCCTTACGCGCCGCGGTGGTAGGGGGCGCTCGAGCTCTGCATACGTTGCTCTCGCTCGCTCCAACAGCTCGCGGCGCGACGTGCGCAGTACGTTCCAGCCGATGGGAATCCGTTCCCGGGACGGAATCGCCAGCCTTGTGATACCGGCGCTGGTGCGCAGCGTCCGGGTCGAGGAGACGACGAACCCCATGCTTGCCCCTCCGCCCGGTGGCTCGAAGCCGAGCCCATCGCCCACGGCGACCGATTCGCGGAGGTCGACGTGCACTTCACCGCGGGTGAACGCCACAACGGTGCCTAGCAAAACACCGCGATTGTCGGGCTGGTCGCGCGTGATGTAGTCACGGCCGGCCCTCCCGCCGAACATCCCGCCGGTGAATCCCCTGCTATAGATCTGCACGAGATCCGGCCGCTGAGCGATCGCTCCAGAGAGCGCCTCACCACGCGCTACGCGGCCCAGATAATCGCGGTACGCTTCGGTAACGGTCGCGACATACTCGGGACGCTTTTTTCGCCCCTCCACCTTGAGGCACACGACACCGGCATCAGCGAGATCTTCAATGTGGTCCGCGGCCGCTAGATCGCGGGCCGATATCAAGTAGCCACGATCCAGCGACTCCCCTGTCACGTCGTCCGTGAGCGCATACTCTTTTCTACAGGACTGCGCACACGAGCCGCGGTTGGCGCTGCGCTCCGAGATCATTCCAGACATGTAGCATTGCCCGGAATACGAGATGCAGAGCGCGCCGTGGACGAAGGTCTCGAGCTCGACCTGCGGGACGCCAGTATGAATTGCCCGCACGTCATCGATGGTATTCTCTCGGGCGAGTACGACGCGTTTCAGCCCCAGGTCCTTCATTACTGCAGCGCCCGTCGCGTCGTGAACGGTCATTTGTGTGGAGCCGTGGAGCTCGAACTCCGGATACACGCGCTGGATCAGTCGGATCAGTCCGATATCCTGGACGATGGCCGCGTCGATCCCTCGATCGATTGCCTCGCCAAGGAGCTCGAGCGCATCGATCAGTTCGTGCGGCTTTACCAGGGTGTTGAGAGTTAGGTAGACACGCGCGCCCCGTCCGTGGGCAAGCCGCACCGCCTGCTCGAGATCTCCGAGGGAGAGTTGGGCTCCCTCGTCCCGGGCGTTAAAGCGCTCCGCACCCAGGTAAACGGCGTCCGCCCCATTCGCGACGGCGGCACGAACGGCGTCTAGTGACCCAGCGGGGGCAAGGAGTTCAGGGACGTGGCGGGACGGCATGGGAGGAAGATAACTGAGATGCGAGATGCGAGATGCGAGAATGCCAAGTGCGAATTGCGAAGTGGGGGGAGCCACTAAGAAGGGAAAGTGCGAAGCGGCCGAGTTCTCAAACGAAAAATGCGAAGTGCAGATCCTCGCACCTCGCATCTCTCATCCCAGCTCCCAGCCTTCCCTCACGTCACGCCGCTATCTCCCTCAGCACGTCACCGATGTGTCCTTCGCGCAGCCGCTTGAGTGCGCGGTCGCGAAGCTGGCGGACGCGCTCGCGCGTGACACCAAGCATCTTGCCGATTTCATCGAGCGTGTGCTCGCGATCGTTCTCCAGGCCGAAATAGAGCCGGAGAATCTTCGCATCCCGAGGCGGAAGCGTATCCAGCGCGCGATCCAGCTCGGACGAGCGGAAGCCCTGCATTACCTCGTCTTCGGTGTTCGGCGCTTCCTCCATCGAGAACCGCTCGATCAACGAACGGTCGCTGTCCTTGCCCACCACTGCATCGAGGCGTACGTCGGCGGTATTGAGCGTGAGCAGCGCCTGGACGATCTCGAGTGAAATACCGGTCAATTCCAT
>JBGTNB010000145.1:0-1770 GCA_041743285.1 Gemmatimonadaceae bacterium | reverse complement strand
ACAAAAGCTGATCTCGTCGAGCGCGTCACAGCACAGATTGCGCAGACCGCAGGTCCTATGATCTCCAAGAAGGACTGCGCGCGCGTAGTGGACGCATTCCTCGATGCGATCAAGGAGGCGCTCCGCGACGGAAAGAACATTGAGGTGCGAGGGTTTGGCACCTTCAAGATCCGGCAGCGGCGCACTCGCATGGCGCGAAATCCTCGCACCGGCACGCCAGTCGAGGTCTCGGCCCGTCCGGTTCCGGTGTTCAAGCCCTCCAAGGAGCTGCGCGCACTCGTTGCCACGCTGGACGGGGATTTAATACAGTCCGACGACGATGATGACTCGGACGAGGAGAGCGCGGCCTAGTATCGGCTGACCCCGCCATCTTTCACGCCCCGCAGCGCCCTGCGCATGCGGGGCGTTCGCATTCATCTGAATGGACACTTGCCCGTGATCTGCTAGCAGGCCAGAGTTAGACATGACCGTGACCGCCCTCCTCTTCGCCTCTTACGCTGACGCTTTGGGTACAGCTACGGTCGAGCTCGCTTTAAATTCCGGGGCTACGATCGCGGACGCGATTGGTGCGCTGCGAGCGCTACCTGGCGGGTCCGTCTTTCCCAGCTCGCCGCTCGTCGCGGTCAACCTGGCATATGCGGATACGGCCCAGGTGCTGCAGGCCGGCGATGAATTGGCAGTCATCCCCCCCGTGGCGGGCGGTTAGCCGCATGCGTAGCGGGATAATCACGGCTCCGATAGACAGCGCAGCGCTTCTTAGAGAGGTCGCCGCTCCTCATAACGGGGCAACCGTGCTGTTCGAGGGTGTGGTGCGCGAGCAGAATGAGGGTAGGTCGGTTACCGGCATCGAGTACGCGGCCTACAGACCGATGGCCGAGCGCGAGCTGACAAGGATAGTTCAGGAATGCTGCGCGCAATTCGATACGGCCGACCTGATCGCCGTCCACCGTATCGGCCGACTCGAGATAGGCGAGGCAAGCGTCGTCATCGCCGCAGCGCACCCACACCGTGGCCAGGCTTACGAGGCATCCCGCTACATGATCGAGCAAATCAAGCTCCGGCTGCCTATCTGGAAGCGCGAGGAATACGCGGACGGCACGCGGGAGTGGGTGGGGCAGGGGAATGGGCGGGAAATGGGAAATGGGAAATGGGAAACGACAGTGGACCTCGAGGCCGACCCGCTTCCCGACCTGCCTCGCCAACGCACAGCAGAAGCGCCGGACATTTCCCCTTTCCCGTTTCCCGTTTCCCAATGATGGACCAGCACGGCCGCCGAATCGAGTACTTGCGGATTTCGGTAACGGATCGGTGCAACTTCCGATGCGTGTACTGCATGCCCCAGGATGGTCTGCCTTGGCTGCCTAAATCGGAGATCCTGTCCTACGAGGAGATAACGCAGATCGTCAGGCAGCTGGCACCACTTGGACTTCGGCGTCTGCGCATAACGGGGGGAGAACCCACCATCCGCCCCGATCTCGTGCGACTCATCTCCATGCTGCGCGCCGTGCCGCAGATCGAGGATATTGCGCTCTCGACGAATGGCGTCCGGCTCCCGGCAATGGCCGCAGCGCTTGCCGCGGCCGGCCTGGATCGCGTGAACATGAGCGCCGATAGTCTTCGCGCCGAGAGGGTGGAGTCGATCGCTCGACGCAGGCTGGAGTTCGATCCGATCCGGTCCGCGCTCGCCGCCGAGGAGGCAGGGCTCGACCCGATCAAGGTCAACGTCGTCGTCATGCGCGGAGTGAACGACGACGAGATCGAAGAGTTTGC
>JBGTNB010000144.1:0-2866 GCA_041743285.1 Gemmatimonadaceae bacterium | reverse complement strand
GTGATCTGCCCCGACAGCTTGTATCCAAACCGGTCGCCGACCGTTCCGGCATGCCGCAACGCTCCGCGCGTAACGGTCTTGTCGCCGAAGTCCTCGGTGACTCCCGGATCGAGATCGAGAGACTCCGAACGGGTACCGGCGCCGAGCGAAATAGTCGTACCCTCGGACTCGAATGGCGTCTTGGTGATCACGTGCATCACGCCGTTCGCCGAATTGGGCCCGTACAATGCCGAAGCCGGACCGAGGAGCACCTCGATCCGGCCGACATCCTCGTTAGCTGTCGGGACGAGAAAGGAAGTATTCACGCGAAGCGAAGGCACGAATGCATAACGGTTGTCGGTCAGCGTCAGCATCGCACCGGAGAAAACGTTGTTGAACCCTCGGGTCACCGTGCTGTTCGTCACCAATCCCGTCTGTGCCATGTCCACGCCGGGTTGCGCCTTGATCTGGTCGTTGAGCGTCAGCGCCGGAGTTTCCTGGATGTCGCGCTCCAGCACTACCGAGACCGACGCCGGCGCCTCGAGCGCCTTCTCCTCCGTTCGACCGGCCGAAATGATCGTCGGGTTGAGCTCTACCGCTACCGCCGACAGCGTGACGTCGGCGGTTTCGGTCGCATCGGCGCCCAACGTGACCGTATGCGCAAGCTGCGCATAGCCAACACGCGAGAAGTTGAGTGTGATAGTGCCCGCCGGCAGTCCGCCAACCCGGTAGGTACCGGATGGGGTTGTCAGCACGTTTCGGATGACGCCACTGCCGCGCGCCTCCACGCGCACGTCGGGAATGGGCGATCCGGTCTCTCGATCGGTGACGCGTCCAGTGATCTGTCCGGACTGCGCCGCGGCGACACCCGCCAACCCGCTGAGTGCCACGAGCGCGGTCGTGAGCCATCGCTGCACCGAACTGACCATGTGAACCTCCAGAATGAAAGCGTGGGGGTGCATTTCGTGCGTTGAAGCAACGTGTCGTCGCCCGCGGTTGCGCGCCAGTGACGACGCGCCCAAGATAGTGAATTTCCACGATCCGTCGAGGGGCCGCTAATGACGCTCGCGCCAATCGGCCTCCATCTTGCCACTTCTTTACGATTTTCAGGGAGTTCGTAATGAGAAAGGGTTCTGTCGTCATGCTTGCTGTCACCGCCTGGGTTACCGCTGGATGCTCCCGTTTCAGCCAGCCGGAGCCCGCGGAAGTGATCCGGTCCGCTCGGGCCGAGCTCTCCGACGGAAGTGGGCGCCGGGTAGGCGAGGCCACCCTCCAGCAGCTTCCCAAGGGCGTGCTGATCGTCGCCGACCTCTCCTCATTGCCCTCGGGCACGCACGCAATGCACTTGCACGAAACTGGACGGTGCGCTCCGCCGTTCGAGTCGGCCGGTGGGCATTACAACCCTGTCGGCTCGCAGCACGGCTACCGCAACCCGGCCGGCCCTCACGCCGGTGACCTGCCGAACATTCACGTCACCGTTGGTGGATCGTTGCGGGTCGAGCACTTCGCCGAAGGACTCAACCTGTCGGGCGAGGGCGGCCTACTCTCCGATGACGGGTCGGCAGTCGTTATCCATCAGTTCGCCGACGACTACTCCTCCGATCCGGCAGGCGCCTCCGGCGACCGGATCGCCTGCGGTGTGCTCATGCGTTAGGTCGAGCCGTCGCGGCGCAGCTGACAGGAAGTAGCGCGGCAACCCCGCCACTCCTTTTCGCCATGCGCTCCTCGGGTGCCAAACGATTCCCCGATCGCTTCGTCGATCGAGCCGACGCCGGCCGGACACTGGCGGAACTATTGCGCCATCATGCCGGCGATCCGCGGGTGCTCGTCCTGGCGCTGCCGCGCGGCGGTGTACCGGTAGGATACCAGATCGCCAAGGCACTGGGCGCGCCGCTGGACGTGTTCGTCGTGCGAAAGCTGGGAGTGCCGGGCCACGAGGAGCTTGCGCTCGGCGCCCTGGCAAGCGGAAATATCCTGGTGCTGAACGACGATGTGGTCCAAGCGTTACGCATTACGCGAGAAGTGGTCGACGCGGTTGCCGCGCAGGAATCCCGCGAGCTGGAGCGTCGCGAGCACGCTTATCGCGGCGACCGGCCCCGGATCGACCCGGCCGGAAAGGTGATAATCATCGTCGACGATGGCCTGGCCACCGGGGCAACGATGCGCGCCGCCGTACGCGCGCTGCGCGACAGGGGAGCCGACCGGCTGATCGTCGCCGTACCTACCGCTTCACCGCAGACTTGCGCGGATTTCCACACTGAAGTCGATGAGATAGTCTGCGCCATCACTCCCGAGCCCTTCGATGCGGTAGGGCTCTGGTACGAGGACTTCTCGCAGACGACGGACGCCGAAGTGCAGGAACTTCTCGAGCTGGCAGGAAGACCGGCTTCGGAGTGAACCCGGTCGCTTCAGGGGTCCCCGCTTCCCCGCTCGATTGATCCGCGGTACGATGCGTCGTGACGAGCAATGTTCCGTATTCCAATCCGCGCAACGCAACTGCGCTCCGTGCCGACTCTGTCTCCAAGAGGTACGGGGCAGTCGTGGCGTTGGACGATGTGTCTCTGGAAGTAGCGGCCGGCGAGTGCGTTGCGCTCGTAGGAGAGAGCGGGGCCGGAAAGACGACCCTGCTCCGCTGCTTCAATCGAATGGTCGAGCCGGACGACGGTCGTGTCGAGGTGGACGGCGAGGACGTTCGCCGCACCGACGCGATCGCGCTGCGACGGCACATCGGCTACGTGCCGCAGGATGGCGGCCTGCTACCGCACTGGCCTGTGCGCCGCAACGTCGGGATGGTGCCGTGGCTGCTAGGCGAGCCTTGGGAACCGGCGGCCGATGCAGCGCTCGCGCTGGTCGGGCTTCCGCCTGACGAGTTCGGCGACCGCCGTCC
>JBGTNB010000143.1:0-4508 GCA_041743285.1 Gemmatimonadaceae bacterium | reverse complement strand
GATGGAAACACGCGCGGCGATTCGCTCAAGCCAGTGCGCAGTCAGCTCGCGGTTCGATTTCCTGAGGTGTTTGGCCAGTGCTGCAGCAAGCGGGCACTCGCCGGCGCTCTGGGAAAACTTCCCCTCCCATTGTGTGGGCATCCTGCGGTTTGTGGCAAGAACGCCGCCGCAGGCAGCGTGACAGACCCGTTATTCCCGCGAAAGGCCTGTCATTTCCGGCGAAGGCGGGAATCCAGACTCTTCGTTCCCGGCGACCTTGGTCGCACCTAACGACTTTCGCGACGCGGGAATTCGGAAGCGGCGAGCCGTGGTGGCACGCCGCCGCTTCGTCGTCTTGCGGGCCGTCGGAGCGGGGAGGTCTAGCTGTCGATGTCGCTCTCAGCGCCTATGATTATCTGGGGCGCACCGTGCACCGCGACTCCTCACGGCAGCTCGTAAGCGCCGACGCGACGGAGAGCACGGAGATTCGTGCCTGGCGTAAACGCTTCGGACGGGGCTCGACGCTCTATCGCGTCGAAGCGATCGAGCCCGACAGCCTCCGCGCCGCGCGCGCCCTCGGCGAGCTGGTCTCGTTGCCCGGGATCGGCTTTCGTGTGAGCGACCTCGTGCTTGCCGAGCGAGTTCGTCCGAAGAGCGATAGCGCTGTCCGCTGGAGCGACTACGAAATCGAACCGAGCGTCGGTAACTTTGCGCACGGCGACACGGTGAGTCTGCTCTGGGAGACGTACTGGCTGACGAGCGACAGCGGCGCGAACCGCTACCGCATATCGATCACGCTCGAGCCGCGGGAGGAATTGCGGGGAATTCGTGGTCTCGCGGCGAAGATTGTGGGCGGATTCAAGGACGTCGTCGGCGTGAGTGCACAGGGCGCGCGTCGTATGGATCTCTCATATACGCGCGAAGTACCCGAGCGGTTAGTGCAAGTAGACTACGTGTCGCTTTACTTGGGGTTGGTGCCGTCGGGAGCGTACCGGCTCGCGGTGGCCATTACCGATATCCCATCTAGGCGAACTGCAATTACCGAACGTGACATACAGATCGGCGGATAGCGACGACTCCACCAGTTACCAGATTCGTTTGCGGCTTGGGAAGGAAGACACGCACCGGATGGCTGAAGCCAACAAGGCGTTCGCGCACTATCACTGGTGAGAGGTGCGGAGCCGCAATGTGCGACGGAGGATACGGAAACGGCGAGCTAGTTGGCTCGCCGTTTTTCCTGGTACTTCAAACAAGCTTTCGCGAAAAAAGCCCCGATACTCGGGGCCTCTCTCACAACCGCGAAGGCGCTTACAGCGTCGTGGCGGTGACCTCAAACGTCTCTACGGTCGGAGCACCGGCCATCACGGGTTCGAGACGGCGAATGAGCTGCGGATAGAGGTCGCTCTGGTACCTATCTGCGCTCTGCACATCCTTCCACACACTGATCGCGGACGCGTTGCTGTCGTGAAGCATCGCGAGCTCGGAATGGAAGCCGTCCTGCTTCTTCAGCATCGGAATGACTTCATCGTTGAACAGGCGGGTGAATTCGTCGCGCTTGCCCTGCTTGATCTGGAATCTCACGTTGCGGGCGGTTTTCAATATGATTTTCTCCATTCCCTCGATAGTCGGTCATGTGCCATCGCTGGTGTCGCCGCCCCGAGGGTATCAGCGGCGAGTTTCCTTAGCGACATGTTTAGTATAACACTTCTAGTGTCATAAGTCAAGGAAAATCAATCACTTACGATGTACGCCAGTCACATCGGGCGGAATGCTCTTGTCGACTTTGCAACGTCCGGAGGTGTTCTCCCGAAGGCGCTCGCGTTCCCGAGCCTCACCCCGATTCTCTCCTTCCAACTCCGGAGCTCGGTCGGGCCCTCCAGGACATGCCAAAACGAGTTGAATCACCGAGACAGCGGTGCGCGCCTTACGCCGCAGTAGGTGGGGCAATGTGAGCCGCCTCCCCCCCGCGGTGCCGTTGACATCAATCCCCGTGCGGCTATCTTTACCAGGCTCCGGTACTTAACGAGTCCGGAGCGCACAATTGCCGCCGAGTTCGCTCGGCGCGCCCATGGGTCCCGACTCGCGCAGCAGTGGCGAGTACACCCGGCGGCAGCGGATGGAGACCGGTCCCTATTGGGGCGCCATGGTCCACCCGCATTTGTTTTTGGATTGGCCGGTCTGTTGAAACTTACGAGTGACGGAGTGAAGTGCCGCCCGCGTTCGCTGCGATCGCGCTGACTGCCTGGCAACTCGCTCCTTACAAACTAGCACCTGATTAGATATGCCTCGCTCGACTCCGCTCGCTCATTATCGGAATATCGGCATCATGGCCCACATTGATGCCGGGAAGACGACTACGACCGAGCGCATTCTCTACTATACGGGCAAGAGCCACAAGATCGGCGAAGTTCATGATGGCGCGGCCACCATGGACTGGATGGAGCAGGAGCAGGAGCGCGGCATTACGATCACCTCCGCCGCGACGACGGCCTTCTGGAGCCGGCACGGCATCGAGCACCGCATCAACATCATCGATACACCCGGCCACGTTGACTTCACCGTCGAAGTGGAGCGGTCGCTGCGCGTGCTCGACGGTGCCGTGACGTTGCTCGACTCGGTCGCCGGCGTGGAGCCGCAAACAGAGACCGTATGGCGTCAGGCTGACCGGTATGGCGTGCCGCGGCTGATCTTCGCCAACAAGATGGACCGGGTCGGCGCGGACTTCGAGCGGTGTGTCAAGATGATTCGAGCGCGGCTCAATCCAAGGGCGTTCCCGATTCAGATCCCGATCGGCTCCGGCGAGCTGTTCGTGGGGCACATCGACGTACTGCGCAACATCGCGTTCATCTTCGACGAAGAGTCGCTAGGCAAGACCTTCACCGAAGAGGCGGTTCCGACCGAGTACGCGGCGACGGTTGCCGAGGCACGGCATGCGGCGATCGAAGCGGCGGTCGAGCACGACGAGCCGCTGCTCGAGAAATACCTGGCGGGCGAGGAGCTCTCGGTCGACGAGATAGTGCGGGCCATTCGTCAGGCGACCATCGCCGGCCACTTCGTTCCGGTGCTCTGCGGCGCCTCGTTCAAGAACAAGGGCGTGCAGCATCTGCTCGATGCGGTGATCGACTATCTGCCTTCACCCACCGAGGTTCCGCCGATTCAGGGGCACCTTCCGCATCACGACGAGACGTTCGAGACGCGGGCGGTCAACGACGAGGCGCCTTTCTCGGCGCTGGCGTTCAAGATCGCCACCGACCCGTTCGTCGGTAAGCTCACTTACGTGCGCATCTACTCCGGCGTACTGGCCGCGGGTTCGTACGCGTACAACTCGACCAAGGACAAGCGCGAGCGCGTCGGGCGGCTTCTCCAGATGCACGCGAACAAGCGTGAGGAGATTGCCGATGTTCGCGCCGGAGACATCTGCGCGGTAATCGGTCTCAAGGACACGCGGACCGGCGATACGCTGTGCGATGACGAGAATCCGATCATTCTCGAGGCGATGAAGTTCCCGGCGCCGGTGATCGACGTCGCCATCGAGCCGAAGACCAAGGCCGATCAGGACAAGCTGTCCATCGCGCTGGCAAAGCTGGCCGAGGAAGACCCGACGTTCCGCGTCCACTCGGATCCGGAAACGGGTCAGACTATCATCTCGGGTATGGGCGAGCTCCACCTGGAGATTCTCGTCGACCGCATGATGCGCGAGTTCCGCGTCGATGCGAACGTGGGCCGGCCGCAGGTCGCCTATCGCGAGACGATCCGCAAGCGCGTCGAGAAAGTCGAGGGCAAGTTCATCCGCCAGTCAGGCGGAAAGGGCCAGTACGGCCACGTCGTGATCAACATGGAGCCGGCCGAAACGGGTGCGGGCTTCGTGTTCGAGGACAAGATCGTCGGCGGGGTGGTGCCGCGCGAATTCATCGGTCCGGTCGAGCAGGGGATCAAGGAAGCGATGGAGAACGGCGTAATGGCCGGCTATCCGGTCGTCGACGTCAAGGTGCAGCTGGTGTTCGGCTCCTACCACGATGTGGACTCGAGCGAAATGGCGTTCAAGATCGCCGGCTCAATGGCGTTCAAGGAAGCGGCGAAGCGCGCCGGTCCCGTTCTGCTCGAGCCGATCATGAACGTCGAAGTGGTGTGCCCAGCTGACTACATGGGTGACATCCTCGGCGATCTGAGCTCGCGGCGCGGCATCATCGGCGCGATGACGCAGCGCGCCGAAGCGCAGGTGATCGGCGCCAGCGTGCCGCTGGCCGAGATGTTCGGCTACTCGACCACGCTGCGTTCGTCGTCACAGGGTCGAGCGGTCTACTCGATGGAATTCAGTCATTACGAGGAAGTGCCGAAGAGCAAAGCAGAGGAAATTGTTAGCAAGGTAAAATCTTAGAGACTGTTTCGAGATGAGAGACGCGAGTTGCGAGGAAAAGCCTTGCTATCGCGCCTCTCGCAGCTCGCAACTCTCATCTCGAGGGCGAGCGCAGTCACCACACCGGAATTCGGACAATGGCCAAGGCAAAGTTTGATCGGACGAAGCCGCA
>JBGTNB010000142.1:0-2268 GCA_041743285.1 Gemmatimonadaceae bacterium | reverse complement strand
CCCTGCTGAAACGAGAGCTGCGAGGCAATCGTGGCCAGCGCCGCCGCGACGTTGAACGCCTGCTGGCTCTGCAGGCGCGTGCTGGTGACGTAGTTGATGTTGGTGTTCAACTTGCTGCGCATCGAGAGGTCCTGCGAGTGCCCCCACGAGACTTTCGTATTGGTCAGTCCGTTATCCCAATTCTCGTGCGACAGCGCCACCCGGCCGGAGAGAAAGCGGTCGAGCCACCGGTACCGCCACTCCCCGTTATAGCGCTTCCACCCCGGATCCTGCAGGGTGCCCTTGGCGCCGCTTCGCCAGTCGAACGATACCTGCGCGTCCATGTAGTCGCTGAGCGCAAAGTAGTAGCCAATGTTCTCAACCTGGCGCCGGTAGCCTGACGTGTTGCGCAGGATGTCGCTGAAGCCGAGTCGCGGAGACAGAATTCCGCTGCGACGGCCGGAGCGCAGATCCTGGAAGATGAACGGCAGCCAGAACACCGGGACGTCGGCGACGTACATGACCGCGGGACGCGCGACGAGAATCCTTCCCTGAATGACCTTTACATTGCCTGACTGGAAGTGATAGTGCGGCACCTCGAGATCGCAGCTCGTAATGACACCGCTGTGCGCGTAGAAGGTGCGCCGCGTTGGATCACCGGCTACGCTGTCGAGCTTGAAGCCGCTTTGATCGCCACAGACGAACCAGCGGACACCGGTCTCCTCGACCGAGGTGCACAGGCCCGTCACCAGTCCTTCGCGTGCAGCCATGTCGTACTCCAGCCTACCCTGCGCTACCAGATCGGCTCGGCCCTGCGACGGGTCGCGCAGGACGGCGGGAAAGCCGTAGGCGATGATGACTCGGGTAGAGTCGTTCATGCGAACGGAGTCTCCGACCAGAATCGTCCCATCGCGATCGATCGCAGCCTCCTCTAGCAACGCGATTTCCCGCTGCGATGGATCGAATATCACCCTGCTTCCCTGATAGCGGGTAATCGAATACCCCTGCCGGCGAAGAAGCGCGGCCATCACCGAGTCCTCGGGGGCCCAGTTGACCAGTGCGCCCTGGGTCGTATCCGCTGCAGGGTTGAGTGGCGCGCCGAGCGAGTCCCGCACCGGTGGCCGCCGCGGTTCCTGGGCGCCGGCATCGCCGGGTGCGAGGAGCGCGATCGACCAGCCCAGGGCGCCGATGAGCCTGACGACCCGCTTCATACCATCAGGCTCCGCGGTTTGGAGGCGTCGTCATCATCCTGCGCATCTCGAGCCCGCTCGGCTGCATCCTCAGCCGCCTCACGTGCTATGCGCCGCGCCCTGCGCCGGTCGATCATCGCCGCCAGAACGACGCTCAGCTCGAACAACAGATAGAGTGGAACGGCGAGCGCGAACATCGACATGAGGTCTCCGCCCGGCGTGATCACCGCGCCGCCCACGAAGCACAGCACGATGGCGTGCCGGCGGTAGTGTTTGAGCGTTCTGGCCGAGATGATGCCCAGCGCGGCGAGGGCGACGATGACGATCGGCAGCTCGAACGTCACTCCAAAGGCGAGCGACATGCCCACAGCGAACCCGAAGTAGTCCGACGCCTTGATCATTGACGCCAGCGACTCCGTCTGCAGCCCCATCAGAAAGCCGAGCGTCAGCGGCAGCACCGCGAAGTAAGCGAGCGCCACTCCACCCATGAACAGAAAGGTGGCACCGACCAGCACCGGGATCACCACTTTCTTCTCGCGCTTGTACAGCGCGGGCGACACGAAGCCCCACACTTGATAGGCGATCACCGGCAGGGCAAACACTATCCCCACAATGAACGAGACCTTCATCGTGATGCTGAACGGCTCGCCCGGATGAGTGAAGACGAGCTTCTCGCCGTTGAGAAATGGTGTTATCGGGCGCGCGAGCAACCCTATCACATCGAACTTAATGACGAGGAAAAAGCCGATGATCACGCCGACCACAATGGCCAGCAGCGACCAGAGAATTCGCCACCGCAGCTCCTCGAGGTGATCGAGGAAGGGCATTTCGGAAGTGCGCGATGGCTTCACTTAAGCGGGAAAGAGAGATGAGAGATGCGAGTTGCGAGGAAAAGCGGAAAACGAGATGAGGCTTGCGAGTGGCGGGAAGCATCGCTTTAGGCTTTTCCTCGCATCTCGCATCTCTCATCTCTAGTCTCTTTCTTCCGTGAAGCGCTCATCTAACACCGAAATGCCCTTCCTCGATCACCTCGAGGAGCTGCGGTGGCGAATTCTCTGGTCGCTGCTGGCCATTGTGGTCGGCGTGATCATCGGCTTTT
>JBGTNB010000141.1:0-13673 GCA_041743285.1 Gemmatimonadaceae bacterium | reverse complement strand
GACGGCAGCCGCCGGTGGCGCCGCCTCCGCGTCCGCGATGATGTCGCCGCGGTGCAGCGCGCTCAGATAGGCGCCGAAGATGTCCTCGACCTCATCCAGCGACTCGATCTGGTGTAGCCGGCGGCGAAGGTCGGCCGAGCTAGGCAGACCCTTCACGTACCAGCCGAGGTGCTTGCGAAACTCGATCGCCGCACCGCGCCGGTCGTTCTCATAAGTGGCGGCCATGCGCGCATGGGTGGTGGCGATGGCGAACCGTTCCTCGACCGGAGGTACGGGAGACATGGGCTGCCCTTCGAGCAGCGCGCGCGTCTGCGTGAAGATCCACGGCTGCCCAAAGGAGCCGCGGGCGATCATAACGCCAGCGCAGCCGGTCTCACGCTGCATTCGTACTGCGTCCTGCGGTGTCTTTATATCGCCGTTGCCGAGCACCGGAATCTCGAGCGCGTCTGCCACTGCGGCAATCTCCTGCCAGCGCGCGCTGCCGGTATACATCTGCGCGCGCGTGCGCGGGTGAAGGGCCAGCGCCCGCGCACCGGCGTCCTGGCAGCGGAGCGCGATCTCCACCGGGTTGCGCATCTCCTCGCTCCACCCGCTGCGAATCTTCACCGTGACGGGCAGGTGGGTGTTACCCGCCACCGCCCGGATCACGTCCTGAACGAGGTTCAGATCCTTGAGGCATCCCGAGCCGCCGTTGCGCTTGACGACCTTCTTGACCGGGCAGCCGAAGTTGATGTCGACGAACTCGGGCTGAAAGACGTCGGTGACAAGCGCGGCGGCGTCGCCCATAGCGGCCGGATCGGCGCCGAAGATCTGCACCCCAATCGGACGCTCTTCCTCCGTGAAGCGGAGTTTGGCGATGGTCGCCGGATTCTCACGGCGGATCCCCTCGGCCGAGAGGAACTCCGTGACGACCACGTCCGCGCCAAAGCGGCGGCAGAGCGTTCGGAAGGGCTGCTCCGAAACGCCGGCCATGGGTGCGAGGTACAGTGGTACCCGAAACTGAAGTGGGAACGGAAATGGCATGACCCTGAAAAGTACCCGCGCGTGGAAGTGCGTGCAACGCCGTCATTTGACACGCTCACCACGCCCCGATAACATTCGCGCAGCCCGCACCGGCGGTGCGATTCGCCTGACGATTGGACTGGGATGACGAATGGAACTACGTGAATTTTTCAGCGAAGACGCAATCAAGCTCGAGCTCGAGGGCACGACCAAGGACGACATCCTCAGAGAGCTGATCCGGCTTCTGGGCCTGGACGAGAAGTCCGAGGGGATGCTCTTCAAGATGTTGAAGCGACGGGAAAACCTCGGCTCGACCGGAATCGGCCGCGGGATTGCAATCCCACACTGCCGCTCGCTCGTGGTGAGCAAGCTCCGTGTGGCGTTCGGGCGCAAGCCGAACGGCGTCGACTTCAAGGCGATCGATGAGAAGCCGGTCAACTTCTTTTTCCTGATAGTCGCCCCGCCGCTGGAGGTTTCGAACCAATACCTGCCCGTGCTCGGCAAGATCGCGCAGTTCAGCAAGGAGCCGGACGTGCCGGGGCGACTGCTAGAGATTTCCGAGCCCAAGCAGTTTTTGGCGCTGTTGGAGGAGAAAGGAGTTTGAGAAGCAGGAATTAGGAATTAGGAATGGGGAATTAGGGAAGGAGTGCGGGGGAACCGTGGACCGGTTCCCCCGCCTTTTTCTAAAGAAGGCGCGGCGCGAACCGCGCAAATCCTTCCCTATTTCCTATTTCCTATTTCCTAATTCCTGTTTCTCATTCCCATTCAATCGTCGCCGGCGGCTTCGAGCTCACGTCGTACACCACCCTGTTCACGCCGTCCACTTCGTTGATCAGACGACTCGAGATCGCGCCGAGCACGTCGTGCGGGAAAGGGTACCAGTCCGCAGTCATTCCGTCCCGGCTCGTGACGGCGCGTAAGGCTACCGCGTTGTCGTAGGTTCGCTCGTCGCCCATCACGCCAACGCTGCGGACCGGGAGCAGGACAGCGAACGCCTGCCAGATGTCGTCGTACAGTCCAGCCTCACGAATGCCGTCCAGGTAGATCGAGTCAGCGGCGCGGAGCACGTCCAGTTTTTCGCGGGTCACTTCGCCCAGGATGCGGATCGCCAGTCCCGGTCCGGGGAACGGGTGCCGGCCGACCATCTCCTCGGGCAAGCCTAGCTCCCGTCCCACCTGACGCACCTCGTCCTTGAACAGCTCGCGCAGCGGCTCGATGAGCTTGAACGTCATCCCCGGCTTGAGCCCGCCCACGTTATGGTGAGTCTTGATGGTGGCCGAAGGGCCGCCCTTTGCCGAGACGGACTCGATCACGTCCGGGTAGAGCGTGCCCTGTACGAGGAACTCCGCGCCGGAACCGGCGTCAGCAGCCGCATCCTCGAAAACGTCGATGAAGGTATGCCCAATGCGGCGGCGTTTTTCCTCGGGATCGCTCACGCCGTCGAGTGCGTCGATGAAGCGGTCGGCCGCGTCGATGACGATCAACTTGATGCCGAGGTGCAGCCGAAAGGTGCGCTCGACCTGGTCTCGCTCGTGGCGCCGCAGCAGCCCCGTGTCCACGAAGATACAGGTGAGCTGGTCGCCAATCGCGCGGTGCACCAGCGCGGCGGCGACTGCGGAATCCACTCCGCCCGACAAGCCGCAGATCACCTGTGACCTGCCCACCTGCTTCGTTATGCGGTCGATCTCGTCCTGGATGAAAGTGCCTGCGGTCCAGGTCGGCTCTGCCTTGCAGATGGCAAACAGGAAGTTGGCAATGATCTCCGCGCCACGCGGGGTGTGCGCCACTTCGGGATGGAACTGCACGCCGTAGACTGGCCGGTCGCGGTGCCGGAAAGCGGCGACGGGCGTGTTCTCGCTGGAGGCAAGCACCTCGTAGCCGTCAGGCGCCGTATCGACGTGATCGCCGTGGCTCATCCACACCGGAGTCGATTCGCCGGAGTCGAAGCCGGCGAACAGCGGTGCCAGCCGGTCCACGCGGAGTTCTGCCCGGCCATACTCCCGTCGCCCAGCGCGAATTACCGCACCGCCCTCGAGATGCGCGATAAGCTGCATACCGTAACAGATGCCGAGGATCGGTGCTACGTCGAGCAGGGCACGATCGGCGGTCGGGACGTTTTCGCCGTAGACCGACTTGGGGCCGCCGCTCAGAATGATGCCGGTCGGCTGCCACTCACGTATCCAGTCGATGTCTCTGGTCGGGGGATGGATCTCGCTGTACACGCGTGCTTCGCGAACGCGCCTGGCAATGAGTTGGGTGTACTGCCCCCCGAAATCAAGAATGAGAATGCGGCTGGTCATTGGGGAGCAAATAAAGCGGGGAACGGGAAATGGGAAACGGGAAACGTGATGAAGGGCGGACACCCATTTAATGGCTCCAACTTGACGCCCCTGGCCTCGCTGAGCTTGCTGGCGATTACAGCGAGCGGATCAATCGCCGTGACCCCTGACCCCCCCGATCCCCGACCCTCGACCCTCGACCCTCGACCCCTTACAGACGCCACTCGGGCCCGTCGAGCCTTATCAGCTCCCACTCGTTTGTCTGCAGATCGAGGAGCATGGCGGTCGGCGCGCCGAAAAGCCATCCACACGCCTCGCCGGGATTGAGTACGAGTGTGCGCCCCAAGCTCGTGACGCCGTACTCGTGGTTGCATCCGTGCACCACTATGTCGTGCGCCTCCAGCGAGCGCTCGTGGACTTCACCAATGTCGTGCACGAGCAGCAACCTGCGGCCCTCGAGCTCCACGCTGTGAGGCGACTCGTACAGCTCGACCCCCACCGCCCGGGCCGCCTCGGCTCGCAACCCTTCATGGTCGCCGTCGTTGCGGCCGAACACCCCCGCCATCGCCGGATTGAGCTCGGTGAGCGATCGGAGTGCGAATGGCGAGCAATAGTCTCCGGCGTGCAGAACCAATCCCGCTCCGGCATCGGCAATCCGCTGCCCTAACGCCTGAATGGCCGGAACCCGGTCGTGAGAATCGGCGAGTAGCGCGATTCGCATCAGCGATCGCTCCATTCGAGAGTGGCGCGTTCCTGCGCAACGAGATCGGCGTAAGTCTCCCGCGCAGTGGCGAGAGCCCACCGGTCGCCGTCCACGATCACCTCGGCCACCCGCCGGCGGGAGTTGTAGTTGGAGGTCATCGCGAACCCATAGGCTCCGGCCGACCGTACAGCGAGCAGGTCTCCCTGTTCGACGGCCTCCATCGTCCGACCGAGCGCGAAAAAGTCTCCGCTTTCGCAGACCGGGCCAACCACGTCGAAGGTGCCGGTCTCTTCCCGCGGCACGATCGCCTCTATGTGATGGTAGGCATCGTAATGGGAGGGGCGCAGCAGGTCGTTCATCCCTGCATCGGTGATTATGAAATCCCGTCCGCCGCTGCGTTTGCGGTAAAGCACCCTGGTAACCAGCACTCCGGCGTTCCCCACCAGGTAACGTCCCGGCTCCACCAGCAGGGTCAGACCGGTGCCGGCAACCAGCGGCGCGAAGACTCCGGCAAACGCTTCGACATCGACTGGCTCCTCGTCCTGATACGACACGGCGAGTCCACCACCCACGTCGAGATACGCGAGTTCGTTGGCGCCGTCAGCCCGCGCCTGCCTGACGAGCTCCAGCAGCCGTTCGGTACCTTCACGATAGGGATCGAGCAGCGAAACCTGAGACCCCACGTGCATGTCCAATCCGGCCAGAGAAATATTCGGCAGCGCCAGCGCCAGCCGTGCCATCTCCGGCGCCTCGTCGAACGGAATGCCGAACTTCATCCCCCGTTCGCCGGTGCGTATGTACCGGTGCGGGCTGTTCACCGTGACTTCCGGGTTCACACGCAGTGCGACCGGCGCGCGTACTCCGCGCTCTCCGGCCACCGCGTCGAGCACCCGCAGCTCGCCTTCCGATTCGACATTTACGAGCAGCACGCCGGCGTCGAGCGCCTCACGCAACTCGTCGGCGGTCTTTCCCACCCCACTGAACACCACGTCGGCACCGGTCATGCCGGCTCGAAGTGCCCGGTACAACTCACCCCCAGACACAATGTCCACGCCGGCGCCCAGCGACTTGAGCAGCACCAGAATGGCGTGGCTGGAGTTGGCCTTCATGCTGTAGTGCAGACGATGCGGCATCGCAGCAAGCGCCGATGAGAGTCGGCTGTACTGCTCACGAATGGCACCGCTGCTGTATACGTACACCGGCGTACTGACTGCATCGACAATGCGGGGGAGCGGCACGCTCTCGCACGTCAACACCCCGTTGGCCCGCGAGAAGCCGGCGGCTAGTACGCCTTCGCCCACACTGCCTCCGTCGTGGTGGCAGTTCCGCACTTGAGGCACTGCGTTGGCGCCTCGGCGGACTGGAATTCCTCGTCAGGCAGCACGCGAATGGTCGCCTTGGTCTCTTCCTTGATCTGCGCCTCGCAGTCGCCGCTGCCGCACCAGCCGGCGTACACGAACCCGCCGGGACCTTCCATTATGTCGCGAAACCGGTCGTAGGTGATCGCGCCGCGGTAGCTGTTCGCTTCACGGCGTTCACGAGCGGCCGCGAGCATGTCCTCCTGCATTCGCTCGAGCACGGTCTCGATCTCCTCACCCAGAACGCCGAGCGACACCGGCTGCTTGGCGCGCGTGTCGCGCCTGACGAGGACCGCCTGATTTGCGGCTACGTCGCGCGGGCCCAGCTCCACCCGAATGGGTACGCCGCGCAACTCCCACTCATAGTATTTGGCGCCGGGCTTGAGATTCTCTCGCGCGTCGACCTTGATACGCAGCGAATTGGGATCGCGGCGCTCCCAGTCACTCAATTCCCGCTCGAGGCGAGACGCCACCTCGAGAACCCGCGCGCGCTCCTCGTCGCTCCGCCAGATCGGAATGATCACGCATTCGATCGGCGCGAGCAGCGGCGGAATACGCAGTCCGTTGTCGTCGCCGTGAGTCATCACCAGCCCGCCGATCATGCGGGTCGACGCGCCCCAGCTCGTGTTCCACGCGTATTCGGTCGCGCCCGACTCCGCCTGAAAGGTCAGATCGAAGGCCTTGGAGAAGTTCTGCCCGAGGTTGTGCGAGGTGCCTGCCTGCAGCGCTTTGTTGTCCTGCATCATTGCTTCGCAGGCGTAGGTTCGTACCGCGCCGGCGAACCGCTCGGAGTCGGTCTTCACTCCGGTGATGACGGGCATCGCCATCCACCCTTCCATGAAATCGCGGTACACGCCTAACATGCGCCGCGTTTCCTCTTCCGCTTCCTCTGACGTTGCGTGCGCCGTATGCCCCTCCTGCCAGAGAAACTCGAGAGTTCGCAGGAACAGGCGCGTACGCATCTCCCAGCGCACCACGTTGCCCCACTGGTTCATCAGAATCGGCAGATCGCGGTAGCTCTGAACCCACTTGGCGAACATCGCGTAGATGATCGTCTCCGAAGTGGGACGAACTACCAGCGGCTCCTCCAGCTCCTTGCCGCCGCCGTGCGTCACTACCGCCAACTCCGGCGCAAAGCCCTTTACGTGCTCGGCTTCCTTGCGGAGGTAGCTCTCCGGAATGAAAAGAGGAAAATACGCGTTGCGGTGCCCGGTGGCCTTGAACATGTCATCAAGGGCGCGTTGCATGCGCTCCCAGATTCCATAGCCGTCGGGACGGATGACCATGCAACCGCGTACGGGAGAATAGTCAGCCAACTCGGCACGTAGCACCACCTCGTTATACCAGGCGCTGAAGTCCTTTGCGCGCGGAGTCAGCTTTTTGTCGTCAGCCATTGAGCATCAGGTTTCCGCCGTCTCCTCATCATCGAAAATCCAGGGATCGTGTGGGTCCACGACGTGCGCGTGCCGCGCCGGATCGTGCAGCGCCTCGGCATGGTCCAGAAACGCGTCGAGATCGACCGGTTGCTCGATGCCATCGCTCAGTCGCCTGACCTGTGCACTGCCTTCAGGTTGAAGGATGCAGATCTTCAGTGCCCCGGCCCTGGTCGCCGCCTTCAGCTGGGCCCCGAGCTTCTGCGCGCGGAGCGCGTATTCGACCCGCAGCCCCCGCCGTCGGAGCTCAGTGGCGATGCACATTACCCGCTCGAGGGAAACTCCATCCACTCCGGCAACCCAGTAGTCCAACCCCTGTTGAAGGTCGGCGAGGAGCCCGCGCTCGCGAAGCAGCTCGCCCAGCACCACGTCGCCCATCCCGAATCCCAATGCGGGAAGATCGGCCCCACCTAACGCCCCGAGCAGTGTGTCGTACCGGCCCCCGCCGCAAATCGCCCGCATTTCGCCCCGCGCATCGAACAGCTCGAATACGATCCCGGTGTAGTAGGCCAGCCCCCGAACGATCGAAAGATCGAGTTGCACGAAGTCTCCGATGCCCAATGCCTGCACGTAGCGGGTGTACGTCGTAAGGCCATCCACCGCCTCGATGACCGCCGCGTCGCCGTCGAACCGCTCACGAAGCGCTTCGAGGTCGTGAATGGCCAGCACCTCGAGCACAGCGCTCGCCTCACGTTCCCCAATTCCTGCGGCGCTAAGCCTGGCGAGCACAGAATCTCGAGGCTCGCGTGACAGCTTGTCGGCGATCGCGAACACCACCGGCATCTGCTCGGGCGTAATTCCACTCGCGGCAAGCACCGCCTGCAGTACGCGCCGATCCGAGATGCGCGCACGCACATCCCCGGCTGACAGACCGAGCTTCCGCATCACCTCGATCGCGACGGCTAGAAGCTCGGCGTCGGCACTCACGTCGGCTTCCCCGACGATGTCGACGTTGAGCTGGAAATGCTCTCTCAACCGCCCTCGCTGCTGACGCTCGTACCGGAACAGCTGCGGAATGGAAAACCAGCGAACCGGCTTGGCCAGAGCATTGGCCCGAGCGCCGACCATGCGCGCCAGGGTCGGTGTCATCTCCGGCCGCAGAGCAACGGCGCGCCCGCCCTTATCCTCGAAGTTGTAGAGCTGGCCAACGATCTCGTCACCACTCTTGGCCGTATAAAGCTCCAACGGCTCGAGTGGGGGACCGTCGTATTCCTGAAAGCCGAAACGCCGCGCCACGTCGCGCCAAGCCGCGAAGATGTGCGCGCGCTCCGCGAGTTCGGAGGGATAGAAGTCGCGGAAGCCGGGGAGTGCGCGAAATTCCATCCAGTAAACTACCCGGCCAGCGGATCGTGCTGCAAGCGCGCCATCGCGTCGCCCACAGTGTGGAATGAGCCGGTAATGAGCGTCGTCGGTGCATCGGAGGCACGCGCAAGAGCTCGATCGAAGTCGTGCTCGGCGACAACCGGTTTGCCGAGCGTTGCCACGAATCGGGCCGCGCTTTCGAGTGGCCACACCCGTCCAGCGGGCGCGGTGGGCGCCGTCGTCAGGGTGAACGCATCTACGTGCGGCGCTATCGTGGCGAGCATGGAGCGCCAGTCCTTGTCGGCCAGCACACTTACCAGCGCGTGGATCGGGCGCGGTGGATTTACGAGACTCAGTGTTTCGGCGAGAACCGCTGAACCGGACGGATTGTGCGATACGTCGAAGAGAAAATGTCCACGCTGTTCGAAGCGTCCCGGTAGTCGAACCTGTTCCAGTAGCTCCGGCGCCGCATCGAGCACACCTCTGAACGGCGCGCCGCCGGATTCCAGCATCGCCAAAGCGAGTGACGCATTTGCCGCCTGATGGGCTCCGACGAGCGGCGTGTGCAACCGACGATCGGTTCCATCGCGTCGCTCGATGGTGAACCAGGTACCGGCGGCAGTCACCGTCACGCCGCGCAGGACTTCTTCGCGGACAAGCGAGCGAATCGGCGTCGCCGCCACGGCGCGCGCACGATCCACCAACACGTCGGCAAGCGCGGGATCACGCTCCCCAATCACCGCGGGACGTCCCTGCTTGAAGATGCCGGCCTTTTCGGCTGCTATCTGTTCGACAGTAGTGCCAAGGTATTCGGTGTGATCGAGGCCTATCGACGTTACGCCGGCGACGAGCGGCGTCAGGATGTTGGTTGCGTCGGTTCTCCCGCCGAGGCCGACCTCTATTATCGCGACGTCAACCTCCTGTTCGGCGAAGTAGACGAAGGCCATCGCCGTGGTCGCCTCGAAGAATGTAGCTTCGAGCCGCTCCACCTCCGGAGTCCACCGCACGATCCACTCGACGATCCAGTCCGGGTCGATAGGCTTGCCGTCCACCACGATGCGCTCGGCGAAGTCAACGAGGTGCGGCGACGTGTAACGCCCGACCTTCCAGGGACCGCCGCGGAGCAAGGCATCGAGGGTCGCGACCACGCTGCCTTTGCCGTTAGTTCCGGCAATGTGAAAGATAGGATAGGCGCGCTGCGGATCGCCGCAGCGGTGCAGGAGCGCCAGCGTGCGCTCCAGTCCGAACTTCCAGACGCCGGTCGTGCGGGCGAACAGTCCGGCGAGGGCCTGCTCGTAACTCGTCAGGCCGACACCCACCCTGCCCCGGCCGGTTGGCCGCTCATGTGGCGCAGGAGCTGTTCCACCGTGCGCTTCAACTCCCGGCGGTGCACCACCATATCGAGAATTCCGTGCTCGAGCAGAAACTCCGCAGTTTGAAATCCCTCAGGCAGGTCCTGTCCGATAGTCTGCTTGATAACCCGGGGGCCGGCAAATCCGATTACCGCGCCCGGCTCGGCGATAATGGCGTCGCCGAGCATTGCGAAGCTGGCGCTCACGCCGCCGGTCGTCGGATTCGTAAGGAGGGAGATGAAGGGGATGCGGCGTTCGGCGAGCTGAGAGAGAATGGCCGCCGTCTTGGCCATTTGCATGAGCGACAGAACCCCTTCCTGCATTCGCGCTCCGCCTGACGCGGAGACGATGACCATTGGGTGTTTCCGCTCCAGCGAGCGCTGTCCGAGGCGGGCTATCTTCTCGCCGACGACCGAGCCCATAGATCCGCCCATGAATGCGAAGTCCATGACCGCGACGTTGAGCGGCAGCCCACCGATGGTTCCGGCAGCCGACAACACGGCGTCACCTGCGCCTGTATTGGCCATGGCGCGGCTCACACGGCCGGGATAGTCTGGAAAGCCTAGAGGATCAGTCGACCGGAGCGACGTCTCCAGTTCCTCCCAGGATCCGTCGTCGAGCAGAATGGCCACGTAATCGTCGGCTCTGATGCGCCGATGATAGTCGCAGACGGGGCAGACGTTCAGGTTCTTCTCGAAGTTCTGGCGGATGTCCGTGTGGCCGCACGCCTCGCATTTCTCCCACGCATCGGCGGGGATCTCGAGTCGGTCGCGCCTGGGTTGCCGCGGCTTCTTTTCTTTCCGAAACCAAGCCATAGCGGCCTAATGTGGTGCCGCGCGGGATGACGGCACAAGGGACGGGGAGGACGAGGAAAAGCGGGAAACGGGAAAAGGGAAATGGGAAACGGTCGGTCGGCAATCGGGAATTGGGAATCGGGAATCGAATCTGGCCGGTCGATTCCCGATTCCCCATTCCCAATTCCCGGCCATTTCCCGTTTCCCGCTGTTTCTCCGGGCCCTATACCCTCATGCTCCCCCGTGTTATCCCCCCGCGCCCCTCGCTCGAAATGCGGAGCAGAAGTCCTATCGCCAGCCAACTGGCGAGCATGAACGAGCCCCCGTAGCTGAAGAAGGGGAGCGGAATGCCGGTTATCGGCATCAGGTTGAGCGTCATGCCGATGTTCACGATGATGTGCACCAGCCAACCTGTGGCCAGGCCGAACGCCACTAGGCTGCTAAATGAATCGTTTGCCCGGCCGGCGATCTGCACCGAGCGAATGAGCAGCGCCAGAAAGAGGCTGAGCGCCACCGTAACGCCGATGAATCCCAGCTCCTCGCCTACCACCGAAAAAATGAAGTCGGTGTGCTGCGCCGGAAGGAAAGCGAGTCGCTTTTGCGTGCCGTCGGTGAAACCCTTGCCTAGCCAGCCTCCCGATCCGATCGCCACCTGGGACTGGATCACGTGCCACCCTGTGTGTCGCGGATCGATGCTGGGATCGAGAAAAACGAGCAGGCGATTACGCTGGTAGGGCGCCAGCGTGTCCCACAGCAGTGGTGCAACGACGCCAGTGGCAAGGTTGGCCAGAACGATCACAACGCCTTCTATCAGATATGGCCGGTACCAGATCACGAGCGCTAGCAGAAGTAGAAACCACGCGCCCCAATACCACGAGCTGAACGCCAGAATGAGACTGAGCGCCGGACTGGCAATGAGAAGAAGCAGTGGAAGCCTGACGCCTGACCAGAACAGCATTCCGAAAAAGATGCCGATGAAGGCTATCCCAGTGCCCAGATCCGGCTGCGCCATGATCAGGACCCAGGGGATTCCAACGACGAGGGCGGGCTTCCACAGGTCGAGCAGCGATCGCACCGGTTCGCGCCGCGCGGCAAGCACTCGGGCGAGCATCAGCACCACGGTCAGCTTGGCCAACTCCGCCGGTTGGCCGAGCCGGATGCCGCCTATCGTCAGCCATCCCTTCACGCTGGCGGCGGTACCGGCACCCGAGCCGAAAACCAGGGTGAAGATCAGGAGCAGCACGCTCAGGATGTATACCGGAGTCGTTGCCCACTCGACGAAGCGGACGCTCGCCCGGCTCACGACGAACGCCGCCGTTAGGCCCAGGGCGATCCAGACGAGTTGGCTGCGCCAGACGTGAGTAGCGACGGTGGAGACGTCCGTCTGCCCGGCCGAGTACACCATCGCCACTCCGTATGCGGCAAGCAGGAGCGCGATGCCGATGAGCGGCGTATCCGCTATGTGCCGCCGGATCACTATCCGTCCGTGTTCGCCATCTCGGCGGTCGCGGCTTTCAGATAGAACGAAATCGCTCTCGATGCCATGCGGGCCGCGATGTAGCCATGCTCTCCGAACTCGACCATCACGGCAACGACAATCGTCGGGTTCTCGGCAGGCGCGAAACCGGCGAACCAGGCATGGTCGCGCAGGCGATCGGTGGAATTCTGAGCCGTCCCCGTCTTGCCGGCCAGCACCACCCCCTCGATCGCCGCACTGCCGGCCGTGCCGCGCGCCGTGACTACCTCGGACATCGCCATGCGCAGCCCCTTTGCCTGGGCATCGGTGAGCGTCAGGATCTGAACCCGTTCCGGCTGGGACCGCGCAATGTGCGGGGTGACGGCATGTCCGCCATTCGCCATTGCGGAATAGAAGCGTGCCACGCTTGCCACCGTCTGCTGGTTCTCACCCTGGCCGATCGCCAGGTTCAGAACTACCGCGCTGCTCCAGCCGCGCGGTCCATAACGACGGTTGTAGTACTCTACCGCGTTAGGAAAAGTCGGCCGGTGCTCGTTGGGAATGTCGAGCCCCGAACGATCGCCGAACCCCAGCTCTATTCCGCCGGCGAGCAGCCGAGCCAGCCCGATCTTTAGACCGAGCTGGTAGAAGTAGACGTTGCACGAGACCGCGATCGCACGCGAAAGCGGGAGGGAGCCGTGACCTTGCGGCTCCCAGCAACGGAAATAGCGGTTGCCGTACAGATAACCACCGGAGCACGGAACGGGCATGTACGTGTCCAGCCCGACGAGTCCGAGGTCCATCCCGATCGTTGCCGTTGCCAGCTTGAACGTCGATGCCGGTGGATACTTTCCCTGCAACACCTTGTTGTAGAGCGGGCGCCGCGGGTCGTTCATCAGCTGATTCCAGTATTCAGTCCGAATACCGCCGATGAATCGGTTCGGATCGAAGCTGGGCGCGCTGTGAAGCGCTAGCACTTCGCCGGTTCGCGGATCGAGCGCGAGCAGACCTCCCTGCACCGAGTCGCCGAACATCGATGCCACATAACGCTGAAGGTCCAGGTCGATGTTGGTGTGCAACGGCGCTGGTTGCCGCGGGCGCAGCTCGTCGCGCGCTCCCGCCTCACGCACAACGCGGCCGCGAGCATCGACTTCGACGAAACGCTTGCCTTCCTGCCCGCGCAGTACCGATTCGTACTGCCGCTCCAGACCGCCCTTGCCCACCTGCTGGCCCGCCTTGTAACTGTCGTACTCCGGCAGCGCGAGCTCTTCTTCCGTGATTTCGCCAACGTAGCCAACGAACGCCGCGACGGCGGGGCCGTCGGGGTAGATCCGCTTGGGTGCGGACTGGATGATCAGATCCGGAAAGTCGATCCGGTTCTCCTCGAGAACGGAGATGAGATCGAACGTCGCGTCGGAAAAAATCACCGTCGGCCGGTTCAGCGCTTGCATGAACCGCCGCGCCACCGACTCGATGCTCGACGAATCGAGCTCCACCAGCCTTGCGAGCCGCGCGAGCGATGCGCGAAGAGAGTCGACGCTCGGGCTGAGGATCGACACCGAATATCCGGGCACGTTTTCGGCGATTATCTGTCCGCGCTTGTCGTAAATGACCGCGCGCGGTGCCGGGATCGGCACTTCACTCAGCCGATTCTCCTCCGAACGCAGCACGTACTGCGAGTTATGCAGCACCTGAGTGCGGAAGAAGGCGCTCACGAAGACGCCGAATACGATCGCCACCGCCGCTGTTGCTCCGCGCGCGCGACGAGCGATGTCGTTGGGGTGAAAGCTCATGATGTCGAGGGCCGCAGAATGGGCCGAAGGATCAGCAGAACGGCCAACCCGATGAATGCGGTGACCGCCGCGGACAGCACCGACCAGACGAAGATCTGTTCAACTAGTTCCCCGCCGGTAAAGCGGTGTTCCACTATCAAATAGATAGTGTTGAACGCCCATTTGCCAACGAAGAAAAAGAACGCGTTCAGCGCGGCGTTG
>JBGTNB010000140.1:0-1824 GCA_041743285.1 Gemmatimonadaceae bacterium | reverse complement strand
ACCGTGGGCCAATGCAACCTCGAGCAGACTGATCGGCTGTCCGGTCGCGCGGGCGAGCAGCAGAACACCGCTGCCGACGAAAACAAGAGCGAATGTGCCTATGAACTCCGCAACGGCATGACGGAGTGAGTCTCGCATGATATGGCCTCGATGGGGTGATTGGATGGCAGGCGGCCAAGCTAGGATTCCATACACCCGGAGGCAAGAGAGCCAAGTGCCGGAGCCCGCATGAGCAAGCCCCCGATTTTGTTCATCTCCGACCGCCCGGAGCGTTTCCCGGCTTTGCGCGCCAGCGCGCTGGCCGGGCGTACCGTGCATCTCTGGATGCCCGGCGAAGGACAGCCACCCTCCTGGTCTACGCATGTGCGCGGCGATCCTACACGGGCCAACACTTACGCACATCTCGCAGGCGACAATTTGCTCGCAATCGTCGATCTGGCCGACGAAACCCGGGCGACCCGCACCGCCCGCGGTATCTGCAAGGCACTGCCGGCATCCGAGGTCGTGGTGCTCGCGCGGCAGCGCGGACGGCGACATACGAGCACGCGTGACGGCATCACCTGGATCGACGAAGGCGAGTTGCTCGCGGATGCCATTCTCAACGTCCTTCGCAAGGCTCAGGCGCGAAAACGGCTGCGGTCGCTGCGCCGGGCGCTCCGTGGCGCGGGACATTGCACCTTTCTCGTGCAGAATGACCCTGATCCCGATGCGATTGCCGCCTCGCTCGCCCTTCGGGCCGCGCTCGGCTTTTCGCCTGACGATTCGCCGATCGTCAGCTGCGGGCGCGTGACGCGTCCGGAAAACCGCCGGCTGATAGATGCGCTGGCGATTCGGATCCGCCACGTGTCGCAGCAATCGCTGGACGGGCGCCGGCCGCTGGTCCTCGTCGATGTGCAGCCATCGTACTTCAGCGAGGAGTTGGGCGAAGTGGCGGCTGTGATCGATCATCATCCGCCGGGCGGCCGGTTTCGCACGCGCCACCGCGACGTGCGCACCGCCTATGGGGCCAGTGCGACAATGGCCGCGGAATATCTGATTGCAGCTGATGAGCGGAAGATCGACGCCCCTCTGGCGACGGCGTTGCTCTACGGCATCATCACCGATACCAAGTCGCTGTCGCGCCATACCAGCGACGAGGATCTGCAAATGTTCGCCCGGCTCTTCCCGTTGACGGATCACGCCGCCTTACGACGGATCACACATCCGTCGTACGCCCCGCTTCCCCTTCGCCGGCTCGGCGAGGCTCTTACGACGGCGAAGGTCGCGGATGGGCTCGCTTACCTGCATCTCGGCACGCTGCCTAAAAGCGAGGAACACGTTGTGGCGCAATTCGCCGAGTTCTGCCTTGGTATCGCCGGTGCCGAGGTAAGCGCGGTTTCCGGAGTTTTCGGCACCAACCTCGTCATGAGTACGCGGGCGCTTTCGCCCGACGCCCGGCTCGGCGAACGGTTGCGCGACGTTTTTGGTGCACATGGGAGCGCCGGCGGTCACGCGATAATGGCCAAGGCGGTTGTTCGTTTGTCGTCCTGGCGCGCTGAACACCCGTATGAAGACGAGGAAGCGCTCGTGCGACAGATCATGGGGTTGCTCCTCGGCGCGCTGTCGAGCAAATCCACCGGAGCGGTGTACGAGGACGATCGGGAGCCCTCCACTGACGATCGCGAACCCGGCCGCGGCGCGATCGGGCAGGAGCGGCTCGAGGAATCTGTCGACGCTCGGTAGCAGAACGCGACCTGAAGCGAGGCGAGGTAGTTGTGGCGAAATCTACGCGTAGTCTTCGCCGGTTGGGGCGCGAAGCGGTGGCGCTGGCGCTGGCGGCGTTCG
>JBGTNB010000139.1:0-1693 GCA_041743285.1 Gemmatimonadaceae bacterium | reverse complement strand
GCGCTGGTGGAGGTTTTCGGCTCGTCAGGCGAGCCGAAGTACCGCTTCGACGGCAAGACGGATCGGCAGATAGTGCGCGAGTTGATGCGTGAGCTTGGCCATGCCGATGACCACATCGACGAACGGCTGCCACGTCTGCTCGAGCTCTACCTCGAGCGGCTGGAGCAGGAGTTGGCGGACGGCACTCGACGCCCGACGTTGTGCGCCGGGGTGATGGAGGTTCTATCGGCGCTGGAGATGCGCGACGATGTCATACTCGGACTGCTTACGGGGAATCTGGAGAGGGGCGCCGCGCTCAAGCTCGCGGCAGTGGGATTGGACATCAATCGTTTCAAAGTGAACGCATTCGGCTCCGATGCCGAGCACCGGCCGCACCTTCCGGCCGTCGCAAGGCAGCGGGCGCGCGAGGTGCTTGGCCTGGACATATCCGGCGACCGGATAGTCATCATCGGCGACACGCCGGCCGACATCGACTGTGGCCGCGAAATAGGAGCACGAGCGGTGGCGGTCGCGACCGGCCGGTACTCGGTGACCGATCTCGCCCGGCATTACCCGGCAGCGGTGTTCGAGGATCTCGCCGACACCGAAGCTGTAGTTCGGGCCATACTATCTGCCTGACGCGCGATGACCACCAAGGACCACGCAGAGTGGGAGCTCAAGGCTGTAGTATTCGATTGGGAAGCGCTGCTCGAGCGGTTGCACTCGCAAGGCGCGGTACTCGAGTTCGAAGGGCGGCTGGAGGATCGTCGCTACGACACCGAATCGTTGGAACTTCTCGCCCGGGACCATGTTCTCCGGCTCCGTGCCTATCGCGATCTGAGCGGCACGGTGGTACGCTCCTCCCTGGACTTCAAGGGGGCGACCGAAAGGCGCGGGGATTACAAGGTGCGCGAGGAGCGTTCCACTCCGATCGGTGATCCGGGCATGCTGGCGGTGATACTCGAGCAGCTGGGATACAAGGTAGCATTGGCGATCGACCGGGTCATCGTGCAGTTCACGCTGCACGGGGCGGTGATAAGGCTCGAGCGCTATCCTCGAATGGACGACCTGGTCGAGGTGGAAGGGACACCTGAGGCGATTGAGGCGGCGATCCTGGCAACCGGTATGTCGCGTGAGGCGTTCACCACCGCGTCGCTCGCGACGTTCATGGCGCTGTTCGAAACACGCACGGGTGTCGCGGCCGCTGTCAGCGACGCCGAGCTCATGGAAGGAATTTCCCAGGATCGCACCCGTGCCTGACGAGAACATTGCCGAGTTCGCCGGACAGGTGGCGGGAACGGTGCGCGGGCGGCAAGTTCGCGGGGCGGTAACCGTGCGGCTCGGCGAGCGCGGGTTGGCAATGGTCCTCGATGCCGGTGAGCTGCGGCTGCCGTACGGACGTCTGGACGGCTGGTCGATGGACGGTGACGAGATCTCGCTCGCGGTGAGCGGCGGCGACTCCATTGCCCTTCGCGTGACGGCGGGTCCGGCGGCATTCGTCGGTTCGCTGGAGGCTCATGCCTGCGTACTGCCGGAGCTCACCCGCGGCCTTCGCACGTTAGGTTCTTCGCGCGCCAATGCCGACGCGGCGCAGCGAACGCTTTTCGCTCCGCTGCTGGCGGCTCGCCGGCGCGCCATGCGCATCACCGACCCACGCGGCCGTATGCAGGGGCTGGATGCGGGGTTGTTGCGTCGCGAGCTGGCAAGCGCCGTC
>JBGTNB010000138.1:0-3484 GCA_041743285.1 Gemmatimonadaceae bacterium | reverse complement strand
CCTGCGCCACGGCGCGCACCGCTTTGCTTCCTCGCCGTGCAGGGTCGTAGAGGTAGAGCTTGCCGTTCGCCGCCCACGCGGCGAGCCGGCCGTCGCGACTCCAGCTCACCTCCTCGGCGGGGATGAACGCCACGAGCGAATCCCGCACTTGCATGGCTTGCCGGCCCTCCCGGTCGACGCTGAACCAGGGATCCATTTCCGGATCCTCGCCGGTCTTGGGGTTGGGCGGCCAGCGGAAGTAAAGCGCCGATCCGTCGGGCGACCATCTCACATCCCGCACGCCGACGCCTATCCACCGGTCGCTGTTCGACACGTCTCGCAAGGTGAGCGCCGCTTTCGCGGCTCCAGAGTCAAGCGAGGATTGGCGAAGAGGGAGATCGATCGACCGCACCGGCTGAGCCGCGCTCACCGCCGGAACAACGAGCGTGGTCGCAACGACGAACGCCACCGCCCGTACGGCACCGTTTTGCAAACAGGAAATCACGTGGTTAGTCATTTGTCATGAAAGTGAATTCGTGCGTCAAGCGAACCAAAGAATGAACCACAGAGGGCACAGAGGACACGGAGGACGGCATTTGATTGGAAGACTGACGCCTAGCTTGCAGTCCTCCGTGTCCTCCGTGTCCTCTGTGGTTTAACAACAACACTTTCGGGAAATTGGAAGGCGGGTTGAGAATCCGATAAACGTACGCGCGCCGGGATAGCCACTAAATGATCGTGGTTCCTCACTCGTTATCTCTCTGCGCCGCACGAATGCGGACCGGTAGTATCGTCGTTCCCCAGTGGAATCGCAGCTCGGCATCTTCCCGCAAAGTCACGGGAAAGTAGAACGCGAGTGCTTCCATGTGAGCGCCCTGTTCGGGAGCGATGTCAACACGAAGCGCGTCGTGCGACTCCCCGGGATACGGGGTGTGAAAAACGTGTGCTGCTCGACTCAGAATCAGAGTCCATGGCGCCCCCTCCTTCGGGATGAGCCATATGGAGTATTCGCCGGCTGGCAACAGGCGGCCTTCGAGCTCGATCTCACGACTCACGGCAATTCGCGTTGCAGAATCGGCACCGGGATTCCAGACGCGCTCCCACTTGACCAAGTCCGGAAAAAGAACCCGGCCACGGGCTGTGGGCCGGCCGTACTCGATCGAGATCTCTGTGAACGCCACGTTCTGACGTACCTCGCCCCGCTGGCTGAAAGGATATCCCTGTGCACCAGCCGGAAGCGCGTGTCCAAAAAGGAACGAGGCGGCCAGGATTAAATGCGCGCGGGGTCGGCAGGTCATGCGGACCTTCTCTGTGGGTGGGGGGACCAACTGTGTCCTACTCAGCTTCTCGTGGGATGTACGAGCTCGACGACGCTCGAGCTTCACTCTCTGACCATTATTACGCTAGAATTCCGTGTTCGCTGATCTGACGCCGGCACGTGCAGCCGGACTGTCATTCTCGTACCAATATCAGGAGACATTCATGCTGCTACGCAGAGCCCTCGTTCCTCTTTGCGGAACGGCCATGCTGCTGCTAGTCACCGGAGCCTGTCAGAGCGATGCAGCCGACACGGACACCACCGGGATGGCCGCGACGGATACCGCAGCGACGCCCGCCGCAAGCGCCGCAACCGCCGGCGCCATGCTCGATCCCAATTCTGCCTCAAGTGACCAACTCATGTCGGTGCCCGGTATGAACGCCGCCGCAGCCGACGCGCTCATCGCCGGCCGGCCGTACTCGACCATGCGTGGGGCCGACAGCGCTCTCGCGCCCCACCTTTCTTCGGAACAGCGAGCCGAGGTCTACGCGCGCGTTTGGCGGCCCATCGATCTCAACACGGCTTCTGGCCCTGAGATTCTGCTGATCCCCGGAGTCGGTGCCCGGATGCAGCACGAATTCGAGGAATATCGTCCATACCGTGGCATCGAGCAGTTCCGGCGTGAAATCGGAAAGTACGTGGATTCGGCGGAGGTCGCGCGACTGGAGCGGTACGTAACAATTCGCTAGGTCCGGCTGGCGGACGAAACTCATGGCGCCCTGCCTTATAGCGGGGCGTTCTGTTTCGCCCGCGCGTATGGACACCGTTGCGCGACCGCGTGGAAGGCAGACGCGTAGATGGCGGCCCCATCACGAGGCGGGCTTGACAGTCGGCGGCTTTACCGCATCCTAACCGTCCGCGGGCTTGTCCGCGCGACTGCCGCTTCTACGTTTCCGTTGTGGCCCTGCGCCTCCGCCCGGCTAGCGCACCGCTCGCCGAGGGGCTTATAGACGCATCCTCACGTATGAAGATCTCAGACATTTCGATTGCGCGCCCGGTGCTGACGAGCATGCTCAGCGCCGCGATGGTGCTCTTTGGCGCGATCGGGTACACCAAACTGTCGGTCCGGGAATTCCCCGACGTCGATCCGCCGATAATCTCCGTGTCGACCTCGCTGCGGGGCGCCAATCCGCGGGTGATGGAGTCGGCGGTGACCGACATTCTCGAAGAAGAGCTGAGCACGGTGCCTGGGCTGCGCACGCTCACGAGCACGAGCGCCGAGCAATTCAGCAATATCACGCTGGAGTTCACTCTCGACAGGACCGTCGAGGAAGCCGCACAGGATGTGCGCGACAAGGTATCGCGCGTGCGCGGACGGCTCCCTGACGAGGTGGACGAGCCGGTGGTTGCCAAGCAGGATGCGGACGCACAGCCGTTTTTCTTCCTCGCGCTCTCGGGCGACAACTACAGCCTTCTACAGCTTTCCGACCTGGCGGACCGGTTGGTCAAGACGCGCCTCCAGTCGCTGCCCGGCGTGGGGCGGGCGCAGGTATTCGGCGAGCGGCGCTATTCCATGCGCGTGTGGCTCTCGGCGGCGGAGCTGTCGGCGCGCGGACTCACGGTACAGGACGTCGAAACAGCCATCCGAACTCGCAACGTCGAGGTGCCGGCCGGACGCATCGAGTCGGAGCGGCGTGAGTTCAGCGTTCGCTCACTCGGTGAGCTCAAGACCCCGGAGGAATTCGGCGCGCTGACAGTGTCGAGCCAGAGCGGACAGCTGGTGAAGCTCGCCGATCTTGGCCGCGTTGAGCTCGGTGCGGAGAACGATCGGAGCGCACTCCGGTTCAATGGCGAGCGGGCGCTGGCAGTCGGCGTCATCAGACAGTCGAAGGCGAATCTGGTCGAGGTTGCCGATGCGATCCGGGCGGAGTTGCCGGCTATCCAGGCGTCGCTTCCGCCAGGGGTGACGATCCATGCCGCGTTCGATCAGTCCGTCTTCGTCAAGCGATCGATTCTCGAGGCGCAGGAAACACTCCTGATCGCCGCCGGGCTGGTGGTGGCGATCATCTTCATCTTTTTACGCAATCTGCGCGCGACGCTGATCCCCGGCCTGGCGATTCCGACATCGATCGTCGCGACGTTCGGGGTGATGTACTTCCTTGGCTTCTCGATCAACAATTTCACACTTCTGGCGCTGACGCTGGCGATCGGAATCGTCGTCGACGATGCGATCATCGTGCTCGAGAA
>JBGTNB010000137.1:0-2915 GCA_041743285.1 Gemmatimonadaceae bacterium | reverse complement strand
CAGGCAGGACGTCAAGAAGAAGGAAAAGGCACCGGCACTTCGGGCGAGTCCGCAAAAGCGGGGCGTTTGCACGCGCGTATACACGACCACTCCCAAGAAGCCGAATTCCGCGCTTCGCAAAGTGGCGCGTATTCGTCTGGTGAATGGCTTCGAGGTCACGGCATACATTCCCGGCGAGGGGCACAATCTGCAGGAGCACTCGATCGTGCTCATTCGCGGAGGACGGGTCAAGGATCTACCTGGCGTGCGCTACCATATTGTACGCGGTACACTCGACGCCTCGGGCGTAAACGGCCGCAATCAAAGCCGCTCCAAGTACGGAACCAAGAAGCCCAAGGCGGGCGCCGGAGGAAAGAAGTGAGCAGACGCAAAAGAGCGGTGAAGCGTCCGGTGCTTCCCGATGCCCGCTATGATAGCCAGACGGTTTCGAAGTTCATTAACGTCTTGATGTTCCAGGGCCGCAAGTCGGTCGCCGAGCGCATTTTCTACGGCGCCATGGACCTGGTGGAGAATCGCACCGGCCAACCCGGGGTGAACGTCTTCAAGCAGGCGTTGCAGAACATCAAGCCGGTGATCGAGGTCAAGAGCCGCCGTGTTGGTGGTGCTACGTACCAGGTGCCTGTCGAAGTGCGTCCCGAGCGCCGAACCGCTTTGGGCATGCGTTGGTTGATCAGCTACTCGCGCGGCCGCAACGAGAAGTCGATGCCGGAGAAGCTCGCCGCCGAGGTGATCGCCGCGAGCAAGGGCGAGGGGAATGCGATCAAGAAGAAGGAAGACACGCACCGAATGGCAGAAGCCAACAAGGCGTTCGCGCATTATCGGTGGTAGAGGAGCGGGATGAGCGACGCGCAACGCGCGAAGCAGGCGAATTCGAAAGCGGCGAGCCATTGTGGCTCGCCGTTTTTCGTAGAACCTGTCCGATGTTGGCCCCACTTCGAAGCCTGGCCGCTCACCTCCGCTTTGGCGAGGCTGCAGCCAAAAAGGCGCGGAGCTGCCCCTCCACTTTGCGAGCGGCGTTGGGCTCGAGCGTCCCGGCGCGCCGCAGCACCCGGGTGGGGTCGATGCATGCGATCTTGGCGGGGCGAACGACAGATGGCGCCGGAAGCCCTGCCTGTTCGAGATCGCCGACAGGGACATCGCACGACCATCCCCGGTTGGCGGCGCTGGTGATCATCGCTACCCACACAAGGTCGAACGTGCCGAGCGATGCGCTCGACACCACGAGTGCCGGCCGGCGCTTTTCGGCGAGCCGGTCGGCGTAAGGGAATGGGACGACCACTACGTCGTAAGGATCGTAACGTTCAGAGGCCGGCATAGGCATCATCGTCGTTGGCACCCGCCCACTCCGAGAAGGCGGCGAACGGGTCGTCCAACTCTGCCGGCGCTTTCTCGATTAAGACACCCATTTTGGTTAGGCGGTAACGCACGGTATCGCCCGGCGCGATCGACAGCGCCTCGCGCACCTCGCGCGGAATGACCGTCTGGCTTTTCACCGATACGCGCGAGTAAGCGACCAGTGCTTCGGGTCTGCTCTTCATGGGTAGTAAGCTATCTTACCGTCTTACGTCTTACAACGGTTTTTTCCCGGCTAAATTCTTCGGCGAGCGGAGGCAAGTCCTCGAAGCAATGGTGCGCGCGGGTGGACTGGAACGTCGAAGCTCCCATCGCCGCATCCGAAGCGCCGCCATTCAGGCTTCGGCGCTGCTCTGGCGGCGATCGGGCAGTGAGAAAGCGAAGGTGGCGCCTTTTGTTTGAGGGAACTCTGCCCAGGCGCGACCACCGAGCGACTCGGCCGTCTCGCGAACGATGCTGAGTCCCAGGCCGGTTCCTTCCGCTCCGGTCACTGTCTCATGCGCACGAAAGAACCGTTCGAAGAGCCTCTCGCGCTTTTCGCTAGGCACCCCCAAACCGTTGTCCCGCACCCTAACGACCATCTCGCGTCCACCATCGGGGCCATCCTCGATGCCGCCGATGATCTCAGCGAATCGCTCCGACTCGTTCGGATCCGCGTACTTTATGGAGTTCGAAAGCAGGTTCGTCAGGCACAGCTCGACCGCGGAAGCATTGACCTCGATGCCGGGAAGATCGGGTGCGATGCGAATACGAACGCTTGCCGCTTGCGCCATATCGCGAAGTTGGCGTGCCGCCTCCCGGGCCGCCTCCGGAAGTCTCACGTGCCGGTGCTGACGCGCATCCGTATCCATTCGGGAGAGGTCGAGAATGTTCTCCACTGCACCCTGCATGGACTGCATGTTCCTGGAGATCATGTCCAGTAACTTCTTCCGCTCCTCGTCCGCCAACCCGGTGACTTCCTGCAGCGTTTCGCTGGCGCCGAGCACCACACCGATGCGGTTCTTGATCTCGTGCGACACGGAGCGATTGAAGGCGCGAAGCCGGCCCTCGCGTTCGGCGACCGCTTGATCTGCAAGGCGAAGAAATTGTCCCGTCGTCACTTGCTGGATGATCGATACGGCACGGAACAGCCGGTGGCCACAAGCCAACAACTCGCTCTTTTCGCAGGGCTCCGTCATTTCGTCGACCGTATGCGCGAGATACGAGAATATGATGCCGCCGAGGATCTCGTACTCCTTGAGGATTTCGTACGCATCGAACCCTTGCGCATGGCGTAGCGTACCCAGCTCCATCGCCTTGGCGACGACAGGGATATCGGCGGAGATTTCGTCGGCAGGGTCCTCCAGATAATCGGCGATCCCGTCGATCAGCAGCGGTACGTGGTCCAGCAGGTCCGCGCTCGGAAACACGCGATGCGGGTCGATGGAAACACGCGCGGCGATTCGCTCAAGCCAGTGCGCAGTCAGCTCGCGGTTCGATTTCCTGAGGTGTTTGGCCAGTGCTGCAGCAAGCGGGCACTCGCCGGCGCTCTGGGAAAACTTCCCCTCCCATTGTGTGGGCAT
>JBGTNB010000136.1:0-10047 GCA_041743285.1 Gemmatimonadaceae bacterium | reverse complement strand
GCGCGGAGCGCCGACCGCTTCGTAACGGTGAAGGGGATCGCCGAGCGGGAGGTGACCGCAGACGTAGCGATCTGGGCGCTGCGTCTCGTGACGGCGAGCAACGACCTCGCAGCGGCGCACGGCGAACTTCAGCGGCATGTTGCGCGCGTTCGCGAGTTTCTCCAGCAGCAACTGATCGATACAAGTCAGGTCTCGCTCCAGGGATTCGTGGTCGTGGACGCATTGGCGAATCCCTACGCGCAGTCCGAGCGCGTTGCGTCGCGCTACGTCATGAGGCAGACCGTGCTCGTCCGCTCATCCGATCCGGAACGGGTGCTGGCGGCGAGCCAACGGATCGCCGAGCTGGTGAACGCGGGAGTGGTGATTTCCTCCGGCGAGGAGTACGGTCCCGGCGGGCCCACCTTTATCTTTACGCAGCTAAACGAGCTCAAGCCCGAGATGCTCGCGGAATCCACTGCGCGGGCACGAGAAGCGGCGCAGCAGTTTGCACGCGACGCGGAAAGCGGGTTGGGAAGCATCCGACGCGCGAACCAAGGGGTGTTCGAGATTCTCCCGCGGGCTCCGGGACCCGGGATGACAGAGGAAAGCCAACTATTGAAGACGGTTCGGGTGGTCTCGACCGTCGAGTATTTTTTGCGGTAACGGGGATTAGAGAGTATAGTGGGGTGGGTTTTCCGTGTTGGGCTGACAAAGAGGCTGCTCGAAGGGATTCGCTTCAAATGTTTCTCTGGCCGACGGAACTTGTTGCGGACCCGCATCACCTGCTCACATCACGAGACACAGCCCGTGGAGGGAAGAGGCAGGCTGGGGGTTGGCTCCTGATCTTTCATATTTTGTAACCGATTGTGTTTTAACGATTTAGCAGAATGTTCGACTTTGGCGGCCTCTTCGTTTTCTTAGTTGGAATCTGGCCGGACTTTTGCCAAAAGGTTGAGGCGCGGGACACTGTTGATTTGCAGCGGAGGTTGCACGCAGTCCCGGCAATCTTTCACCCCGTAGTACAGGAGGCGCGATGCAACGCACCAAATGGGTAACCCCTACGCTGGTCCGCAAGCCGGTTAGCGAGACGGCGCAGGGCGCGGGTTCGAACCAAGACGGGATCGGTGGCGAGTTCCCCATCCCGCCGACGAGCTGAAGCTCTTAGTTCAGCCCGGCTGAAATCGATGCCCTCCGTTTTCGCAAACGGGGGGCATTGGTTTGAATCGAGAAAGTCAATCCGATGACCCCATGAGCGTGGCCGATCACGAGCTGCCGCCCGCCAGTCGAGATCTGTTCATATACGGTTTGCGTATTCGGTCGGATATCGACCTGCCCGAGTGGCCTATTATCGAGTCGGCCGCGACGGACGTCACGATTCGATTGGAACCTCTCGAGAGCTCAGAGCTCAAGGGAGAGCCATATTCGTCGAGAGCGGACGTTTGGGAGGGGGGCATAAAGCTGGAGGTCCGCGGCGTAGCCCGATACATCGCGTCCGATGGCTCGCTGATTCGCGTTGCCGTAGCGCCTAGGGCCAAGTCAGAAGATGTACGCCTCTATCTGTTGGGGGCGATGATGGGAGTGATTTTCCATCAGCGCGGCCTCTATCCCCTGCACGCCAGCTGCGTAGCGCTCAATGGTAGCGGGGTTGCATTCGCCGGTAAGTCCGGCGCCGGCAAGTCGACGCTCGTAGCGTCTTTGGTACGTCGAGGCGCTTCGTTCGTCACTGATGACATCTGCGTCATGACGCGCGCTAATGGGCACGTGGGGGTTTGGCCAGGGGCGGCGCGGGTGAAGCTCGATGAGATCGGGTTGGCGGCTGGAGCAGCCTCATCTTTGGGACTGGAACCTGCCGGGGGGAATCGCGGCAAATACCACCTGCCCATTGAGTCCGAGACGGATCTGGCATCACCGATCGCGCTCAAGCGGGTATATCTCATTCGGGACGGCGATGGGCCGCCGCGGCTGGAGCGGCTCGGCGGGCTCGAGGCGACCGCCGCGCTGGTGGAGGAGACGTATTTTCTCGCGTATGCCGCGGCGTTAGGTCTTACGGCGCAGATTTTCAATCTTGCAGCGGAGATGGCTCGCAACGTCTCCGTGAGTACGTTGGTCAGGCCGCACGGCATGGCACATTTGCCGGCGGTACTGGATATGATCGAACAGGACGATGGCTCTTCGTGAGGCTCATCGGTCCATCTGTGAGGAGGTCGTTGTGAGTTTAGCGAATGTGATTGGAATGGAGACCGTTGTCGCCAGGAACGAGGAGCCGGTGGCGGTGGAAGTCGATCGCACAATCGTCATGTTGAGCATCGATCAGGGCATGTACTTCGGGCTCGAAGGCACCGGTCCACGGATCTGGGCGCTGCTCGAGCAGCCGCGCTCGGCCGCGCAACTTTGCGAGGCGCTGCTCAACGAGTTCGATATCGATCCTGACGATTGCCAGCGTGAGGTACTTGGATTTCTGGAGGAGTTGCGCGACGCGCAGCTGATTCGCGTTCATGATGAAGCGACTGGGCCAACTCGCCCGTCTTCCCGCAGCTGAGCGCTCCGACCTCGTAGAGGCGCTGGCGCTCTGTACCGTCGTCAGCATCGGGCTGCGCGTCCTGCGGTTCTCGACCGTCGCTCCGCGCCTTGGCCGGCACATGGCGGAAAGCCCCGCTCATCATTCAGGCGCGACCAGCGGTGAGGTAGCTCGTGTGCAATGGGCGATTGCCACCGCCGCCCGGTACCTTCCCTGGAAGCCGGTATGCCTTCCGCAGGCGGTAACCGCCCAGTGGATGCTGCGTCGCCGCGGCATTCCCAGCACACTCTATCTTGGGGCCGATCCTGCCAGCGGGTACGATGCGCACGCGTGGGTACGCGTCGGTGGGGTCATCGTCACTGGCGGTCCGGGTCAGGATCGCTTTGCCGTCGTCTCTACCTTTGCCTGACGACGAGCGGTCAGCCAACGGCTCCATAACATGAGTGCGATCGCCGCGGTGTTCCGCCACGATGGCGCACCGGTGCCCGCATCCGAGATGGCCACGCTGCTCGGCTCGATGAGCGAGTACGGGACGGAGGCATCGGTGTGGTCGCCAGGCTCGGCGTCGGCTCCGGTCGCGCTCGGGTGCATCCCGTGGCGTGTCACTCCGGAGGACGCAGGGTATCGAGCGCCGGTCCATTCCAGGGATGGGCGCCTGGTCGTCGTCGCCGACGCGCGCATCGACAACCGGGCTGAGCTAGCCGCCCAACTGGGCATTCCGGCTTCCGAAGCCGCCACAATGCCTGACGCCGCTTTCATTCTCGCCGCCTATGACGCCTGGGAGCAGGACTGTGCGCGGCACCTGTTAGGTGACTTCGCCTTCGCGCTCTGGGATCAACGGCAGCGCGCGCTGACATGCGCTCGTGACGTCATGGGACAGCGAGTGCTTTTCTACCACGCGAATTCCAGTCGTATTGCCTTGGCCACCACCGCGCACGCGCTGGTGTCGCTTCCCGATGTGCCGGCGCGGTTGAACGAACAGAAGGTCGCCGATTTCCTGGTGCTGCTCCAACGGCCGGAAATCACCTTCTTCGAAGGGGTACTGAGGCTCCCCCCAGCGCATACCATGCGGGTGGATGCGAAAGGTGTGCGACTCGAGCCGTATTGGTCGCCCGAGCCTATCAAAAGGATAGAATTCGGCTCGAATGAGGAATACCTGGAGGGCTTTCTCGACGTCTTTGGCGAGGCCGTTCGTTCCCGACTACGGTGTGACGGCGAAGTTGGCATCATGGCGAGTGGCGGCCTCGATTCCTCTTCGGTTGCCGTGGTAGCGGCGGAGCAGCTACGCGAACAGGGACGGGGCCTGACTACGTTCCATGCAGCGCCGCGGATCGGATTGCAGGTAACCCTTCGAAAAGATCAGGTAGCGGACGAGTCAGCTGACGTCGAGGCTATCGCCCGCATGCATCCGAACATCGATCTGCGCATCCGGCGGCCCGACGGGCGAACGCCGTTCGACGAAATCGAGACGGTGTTCCGCATGACCGGCGCTCCTCCTCGCAATCCAGGGAACATGGCCTGGTTTACGGCGATCTACTCGGCGGCCCGTTCCGAAGGGCTCAAGGTGCTGCTGGCGGGGCACAAAGGAAACGCCACCATAAGTCATACAGGAGACCGGTCGCTTCGGGATTCTGCCGCTCGCGGGCAGTGGGGTCGAGTCTGGCGCGAGGTTCACGCGATTGCACGGGCGACTGGGCAGGGCAGACGGAACGTTTTCGAGCGTCAAGTGGTGATGCCCCTCATGCCAACCTTCCTGACCGCCGCCAGACGCACTCTCGCTCGCCAGCCGGCGTCGACGACGTGGGAGGACACCTTGTCGGCCATCAATCCGGATTTCGCCAGGGCAATGCTTGTCGAAGAGCGAGTTCGAGAGGCGAGAAGAGATTCGGACAACATACGCCGAATGACGGACAGGGATTTTCGGCTTACGGTTCTAGGGAACTCCGCCGACGTGCTGGACGTGTACAGTGGCTTCCGGCCTGCGTTCGGTATCGAAACGCGCGACCCGACCGGGGACCGCCGCGTTGTCGAGTACTGCTTCGGTGTCAGTGGCGCAAAGTATCTGCAGAATGGCGTGAATCGATGGCTGATTCGCAGCGCCATGGCTGGCCGCTTGCCGGATCAGGTGCGCCTCCGCACCACCTTCGGCGCACAGGATGCGGACTGGCCGGAGTTGATCGCCAGCATGCGCAGCGAGATTGCAGACGAGCTCGACCGGCTCGGCGGATCAGAAATCGCCAGGCGGTGTCTGGATCTGCCTCGTATGCGTTCGCTGGTGGAGCGCTGGCCAGAGCAGTTTGGTCGCCGGCAGGAGAAGGATTATTACCTGTTGCTACTGCGCGGAGTCATGATGGGTCGATTCATTCGCTGGTTCGAGGAGACCTACGCATGATCACGCGTGCCGCCGCTGGAAAAAGCCAGAAGAAGGTCGATCTGTCGCCCCTGCGACAGGGCTTCGGGCTAGTCATGCAGAGTGGCCGGTGGTGGGTCGCGCTACAGCTTCTGCTTCTTGTTCTACAGAGCGCCATCCCATTGCTCGCGCTGTATCTGATGAAGCTCATCATCGATACGGTGGCAGCGGGATTGTCCGGTGGAGAAGCGGATGCGGGGCGACTGACGCTGCTGATCGCGATTGCCGGTGGGGTTGCCGTGCTGGGCGTCGCACTGCGAAACCTATCGACGCTGGTGTCGGAGGTGCAGGCAATCAGGCTGAGCGACCACGTACAGGAGATTCTGCACGCGAAGTCGGTTGAGGTGGATCTTCAGTTTTACGAGGACGCGCAGTATCACGACGCGCTGCATCGCGCGCAGTTGGAGGCGCCCGCCCGTCCGACGCGTGTCGTCATGGCGCTTTCGCAGATCGGTCAGGCGGGGCTGTCGCTGGCGGCAGTAATGGCGCTCCTGGTTTCGTTCAACTGGCTGCTCGTGCTGGCGCTGATGGTCGCGGCTCTGCCCGGCCTTTTCGTCAAGACGAGTTACTCCTCACGGATGTACAAATGGTCGCGCCGCAGGACTCAACTCCAGCGCATAACGACGTACATGAATTACCTCTTGACGTCGATCGAGTCGGCGAAAGAGATTCGGCTGTTCGGCCTGGGGGACCTGTTCCGGAGTCGCCATCGGACGTTGCGCCAACAGGTCAGGCGCGAAAAGCTGCGCCTGTCTACTCGGCGGACGCTGTTCGAGCTTCTTGCTCAGACGGTAGCAGTCGTGGCGGTGTTCGGCTCGATGTTCGTCATCGCTCAGCGGGCGTTCACCGGGGCCATCACGGTTGGGGACGTTGTCATGTATTTCGGTGCATTTCAGCGGGCGCAGGACTTTTTTCGGGACATGCTGACGGGGCTGGCGAGTCTTTACGAGAACAATCTCTTTCTCTCCGACTTCAAGCGGTTTCTCGAGCTCGAGCCGGCGGTTGTTGATTCGCCACGGCCACAGCCTTTTCCTCGCCCAGTCAGGCATGGCATCGAGTTCGACCGGGTCAGCTTCAAGTATCCGGGCACCAACGTGGATGTGTTGAAGGATGTGAGTTTCGCAATACGCCCGGGTGAGCACGTGGCTTTGGTGGGGGAAAACGGCTCCGGCAAGACGACGCTCGTTAAGCTACTCTGCCGGCTTTACGATCCCACTGTCGGAACGGTGCGCATTGATGGCATCGACCTTCGCGACTTCAAGCTGGACGATTTGCGGGCGAATCTGGCGGTGGTTTTTCAGGATTATGCCCGCTACTTCCTGACGGCGCGCGAGAACATATGGGTAGGAAACGTGTCACTGCCGGCCGATAGCGAGCTGATTGCCGAAGCCGCCCGAAAGACGGGAGCCGATTCCGTCATTCACGCGTTGCCGCAGGGGTACGATACCGTACTCGGACGGCAGTTCGAGAACGGTGTGGAACTGAGTGTCGGGCAATGGCAGAAGTTGGCTCTCGCCCGGGCGTTCCTTCGCGAAGCGCCGCTGATCGTACTGGATGAGCCGACGGCGGCGCTCGATCCCCGCGCCGAGGCTGAGGTCTTCGATCATTTTCACGAATTGGCGACAGGCCGCACGGCGATTTTCATAAGCCACCGCCTATCGACAGTCCGGCACGCGGACCGGATTCTCGTGCTGGTGAACGGCAGCATTGCCGAAGCCGGCGCTCACGAAGATCTGGTCGAGCGGGCAGGGGTGTACGCGAGCCTTTTCGAAACGCAAGCGAAGCACTACCGATGAGCGGTGCACCGAGCGCCGTCAGGCAGGCAGCTGCGGCGGGAACCGCCGCCCAACGGGATGAGCAGGAGACCGCCGACCGGCTGGCGGCGCAGGGCGCATGGATAGCGCTTCTGCGCGGAACGTTCGACCCTCGGCGCGCCGGCCTGTCTGCCCGCCAGTGGTCGTATCTGGCGGAAGAGGGGATCAGGCACCAATTGAGCGGTGTGACGTACCGGCTGCTGGCGGATGGCCCGTGGGCGAGCCAGATACCCGACACTGTGCTGGGCCGGCTGCGCTCTCTTTACATCGGCACGGCAACTCGTAATGCGTTGTACTTCCGGCAGACGAGTCAGGTGGTCAAGGTACTGGCATCGCGAGGCATTCCGGTGCTGCTCCTGAAGGGCGTTCATTTGGCGCGATTCACCTATAGTGAGCCGGGGCTTCGCAGCATGGCCGACGTGGATATAATGGTGCGTCGGGAGCATCTGGCCGAAGCCGAGCAGGTGTTCCTGGAGCAGGGGTTTGGCCCGAGCCCAAGACCCAACCTCGAGGAGTTCTGCAGCTGGTCGAACCACCTGGCGAAGCTCACGAAGGATGGAGCGCCGGTGGTGGAGGTTCACTGGGGGATCGAGCGCCCGACCAGCCCGTTTCGGATCGATCTCGAGGGCCTCTGGGATCGCTCTCAATCGGCAACGCTCGACGGAGCGCCGGTCGAGTTGTTAGGTGTTGAGGACCTGCTGCTGCACCTCGTGCTGCACTGCTCCTATCACCATCGCTTCGACCGCTCCGCGCTCAAGGGGATGGCAGACATCCACGCGGCCGTGTTGAAGCACGAGAGCGAGATCAATTGGCATACCCTCGCCGATCGGGCGGCGGCGTGGGGCGCCTCGGGGTTCACCTATACCACTCTTCGCCTGAATCTGGAGATCCTCGGCACCCCCATTCCCGAGTTTCTGTTCCGTGCGCTGCCCCACGAGCGCAAGGACGAGGAGCTCGTCGGTATAGTGCGCCGTTACATCCTGCTCCCCGCGCTAGAGCTACCAAAGGTGTACGTGAAGCTTGCGCACAGCACGGGCATGAAGGAACGGGCGATGCTGCTTCTTCGCAGCGTGTTCCTGCCGCGAGAGAAGATGGAGGAGATCTACGGGCCACGGGCGAACACGCCGATGGTATACGGCTATTACGGATTGCGGCTAGCCAGCCTGCTCATTACGCGAGGCAGTCTGCCCCTGCGTGCCTTGTTCCGCACACGGGCGATGCGTGCGCCTATCGACCGGGAGGAAGACCGCTTGCGCATCGAGCGGTGGGTAGGCGATCTCCCGGGCGCCAAACGGGAAGAGGTGTTGGGGGTCGGGGGTCGGGGGTCGGGGGTCGGGGGTCGGGGGTCGGGGGTCGGGGGTTGAGGGGTCGAGGGTCGAGGGTCGGAATTCCGGATTCAGAAGTTGCTTCCTTCCCGCTACTTCTTCGTCGTCGTCTGCCACAGGACGTGGGTGATCATCCACTTGCCATCGAACTTGCCGAGTAGCAGGTAGTCGGTGCCCCAGGTGGCGGTGAGCTTCGCGCTGGCGGTCTGGTCCTGCGCCTCGTAGATGACGATTTCCTTTGGCGCGGTCGCCGGTGCCTGACGATTGTTCTGCCGGACCCGGTTGGCGTACTCGAAAAATTCAGGCCAGGGCATCTGCTCTCCGCTGTAGGCGGTTGATCCGCTGGGTACCCAGAAACCATACTTGTACACTTCCGGCCGGATGCTGCGCTCGAGCTTTAGCGTGTCTCCTTCATAGAAGCCCTCGACGTAGTCGAGCACGGCGCGGCGCACGCCTTCGTGATCAGCGTTGGATTGAGCGCCGGCACGACCGGCGGCGAGCGACAGGACAGCGAGGGCGAGCGCAGCACGTCGAAGCATGACCGACTCCGGAATGGGTAGAGACCTTATGGAGTCTGGCTCGGGTAGCTTCGGAGGAGAATGGCCAGCGCCGTCAGGATTTGGTTAGGACGCGCAGGCCCATGACGCACGAAAGGGGAATTCTCGTGCATCACTCCGCAAAGCCGAGTAGAGATCGCTTCAAAAAATGACGGCCGTTCAATTCCAGCGGTCAGAATGCCGTGGAGACACCCGTAACGAAGCGCACACGCTCGGCGCCGAAATCCCAGCCGAGCTCACCGAGGAAGCGGACATTGCGCCGATAGAGATACTGGGCACCGATTGCACCGTATCTGTATTCGTCGAGCAGTCCCCCGCCGGGATCGTCAGAGTGGCTCACGCCGCCAAGCCTGAAAATCGGCGCATCGGACTCAATCCAGTTGAAGAGTGCCGTCAACGTCGTTCGTCCCGACGCTCCGTCCGGAAAAAGCAGGAGCTCGGCGAACGCGGCATCGACTTCTGTGCCCTCATCCGGTGCTGCGGGCAGAAAGAACGGGTTGTCATCGCTGCGCCGCAAATATTGAAGGTTGACCTCGGCTTTTGCGCCCAGCGAGAGGGTCAGGTCGGGGCCGACGTAGAAAATATCGTTAGGAACATCGGAGTGCACCTCGCGGCCGGCGTAGGCAAATGCCCCCAGCCGGAGAAAACCGGCGTCTTGGGAGATGCGCGCGGCTACCGTTTTCGGATTGTCGATGTCGAACTGCCGCCGTTCCCCGCCTTCCCTCAAGCCGACGCCGTTGACCAGCTTGCAGGCTGACGTCCATTCCCTCGCGAGGCGAGAAGAAAGCCATGAAGCCGCGGTCGTACGTCAGATCTGCTATCGCGTCACCGACCCGAAACCGATATGGCTGATAGTCCTCGAACTCGAGCCTGAGCTCGCGCTTGAAGAGTGGGTCGGACACTTGAAACTGACCGGCGATCACCGACACGCCGCTGCCAGCCAGATCGGTGAATTGAAGGTAGGCATCCTCGAGTCCAGCAACTTCTCCGCGCTCGGCCAGGAAAAAGTAGAAGTAGTAGCTGATGTCGTGCGCTATCTCTCCGCCCGAGAGCAGCTTGATCAGCCATGGCGTTTGCAGATCGGTGACGACGCGACCGTTGCGCGCTCGTGACTGCGCTTGGATGTACGCGTCGAAGCGAACGGCGAGCGGCAAGTCGCGCATGAGCCGCAGCATGGGATCGGCGGTGTTTATGGTATCGAGTGGGGGCACACCCGGGAAAACGAATCCATTCGCGGCGAACTCCTCACCGAATGGGGTCAATCTGGGAAAGGGGGCGTGGCAGGGGGTAGGTGAACGGTCGAGGGTCGAGGGTCGAGGGTCGGGTCAAAAAGCGGGAAACGGGAAATGGGAAACGTGAAATTAGAAACGGGAAATGGGAGTTCTGCCAAGCCACTCACATTTACCCTTTCCCATTTCCAGTTTCCCGCATTACGATCCGCCCC
>JBGTNB010000135.1:0-3258 GCA_041743285.1 Gemmatimonadaceae bacterium | reverse complement strand
TTCGAGAAGGAGCAGATCGGCTCGTCGGCCATGGCGTACAAGCGCAACCCCATGCGATCCGAGCGGATTTGCGGACTCGCCCGATTCGTCATTTCTCTCGAAGAGAACGCGAATCATACACACAGCGTGCAGTACTTCGAGCGGACGCTCGACGACAGTGCCAACCGCCGGTTGGTGATACCGGAAGCCTTTCTGGCAACGGACGCAATATTGCTTCTCGTCGCCAACATAACGCGTGGCATCGAGGTGCACCCGGCGCGCATCCGACGGCGGGTGAATGACGAACTACCGTTCATGGCTACAGAATCGCTGCTGGTCCGAGCAGTGGAAGCCGGGGGCGATCGCCAGGCCGTACACGAGGTCATCCGGCGGCACAGCATTGCCGCGGCGCGGGCGGTCAAGGACGACGGGGCGTCGAACGATCTGCTCGCGCGACTGGCAATCGATTCTGACTTTCCATTGCGCGCCGACGACATGCGCCAGTTAACGGAGCCGATGCGCTTCGTCGGGCGCGCGCCTCAGCAGGTCGACGAGTTCCTGGAGGGTGTCGTAGAACCTGTGCTCGCCGGGATCGAGGCGGACGGCGCGGCCCTCGAGGCGCCACGCGTATGACGCCGATGGCGGTGAGCGATCTGCCGCTGGAACGGGTGGCACGCGGCAAGGTGCGCGATGTATATGCGGTCGACACCGACCGGCTGCTGCTCGTCGCCACCGACCGGGTAAGCGCCTTCGATGTGGTGATGCGAGAGACCATTCCGCACAAGGGCGCTGTGCTTACGCAGATCACGGCATGGTGGCTAGGCAGGATAGGAGATCGCATTGCGCACCATCTGGTCGCGGCCGCTGCGGACGACATCGTCGACGCAGTGCCGGCGCTCCGGGGCCATCGTCAGGCGATCGCCGGTCGCGCGATGCTGTGCCGGCGCACTAGCGTGTTTCCCATCGAATGCGTGGTCCGCGGCTATCTGGCTGGTTCCGCCTGGAAAGAGTACCGCACCCACGGTACGCTTGCCGGCGAGGCTCTGCCCGCCGGGTTGCGGGAGAGCGACCGCCTCGATCCGCCCATCTTCAGTCCGGCAACCAAGGCGGAGAGTGGCCACGACGAAAACATTTCTATCGCGAGAATGCGCGATGTAGTTGGGGAGGAGGTGGCCGGCACGCTCGAGCATCATGCGCGGGCCATCTACGAAATGGCGCGCGCGACGGCCGAGCCGCGAGGCATCATAGTCGCCGATACCAAGTTCGAGTTCGGTCGCGCCAGCGACGGGTCGATTCTGCTCATCGATGAAGTCCTCACCCCAGACAGCTCCCGGTTCTGGCCGCGGGCGGAGTACCAGCCCGGACGGTCGCAGCCCAGCTTCGACAAGCAGCCGCTGCGCGACTATCTGGAGGGTGAGCGGGCAGCTGGCCGGTGGACCGGCGACTATCCGCCGCCGCCGCTGCCTGACGAAGTAGTACATGCGACCAGCGAGCGCTACCTCGATGCGTTTCGCCGAATAACCGGCACTGACCTATCTACCGGAGCCGATTGGTGAGTTTCGCCAAGGAAGGATACGTTTTCATAGCCATCGCGGTGGTAATCGCCGCAGCGGCGTATGCGGGGGCGATCGCACGACGTTCGTTCGGGCTGTGGCTCGCGGCATTCATTCTCACACTGCTCGCTCTCTGGGTCGCCTACTTCTTTCGGGATCCGGAGCGACTCGGGGAACGCGGCGACCGGCTGGTCGTTTCGCCTGCGGATGGAAAGGTCATCATGATTACCGAAGTCGACGAGCCGGCATTCATGCGCAGCACGGCGGTGCGCATTTCGGTGTTCATGAACGTGTTCGACGTGCACGTCAACCGCTATCCGGTGAATGGTAAGGTCGCCTACGTCAACTACAACGAAGGGAAGTTCATCAACGCGGCGCGGGACAAGGCTAGCCTGGAGAACGAGCAGATGTCGGTTGGCGTCGAATCAGGCCCTCACCGGGTGCTCACGCGGCAGATCGCCGGGCTCATCGCGCGTCGTATCGTGACTTACTCCCAAATGGGCGACTCCGCTGTGCAAGGCGAACGGATGGGCATCATCCGCTTTGGCTCTCGCGTCGATGTGTTTCTGCCGGCTGGTTCGGAGCCGCGAGTCAAGGTTGGCGACCGCGCTTCGGCCGGGATCACCGTGCTGGCGGAGCTTCCTCAGTGATGCGTCCAGTGCTTCCCCGCCCCGCTATGCGTCGGGCGGTGGTGCTGCTGCCTAACGGATTCACGCTCGGCAATTTGCTGTTCGGGGTATGGGCGATCGTGCTCGCCTCGCGGGGGGATTACAGCCAGGCGTCGTGGATGGTGGTGTTCGGCGGTATCATGGACGCGCTCGACGGCCGTGTCGCTCGCATGACCAAGACAGGAAGTGCGTTCGGTGTGGAGCTCGACTCGCTGGTAGACGCCATCACGTTCGGCGTGGCGCCGGCGTTCATCATCTACTTCGCCGTCCTGAATCAGGAAGGTTCCGCGTGGCTCTATTCCTTCTTCTACATTGCGGCCGCGGTCATGCGGCTTGCGCGGTTCAATGTGGAACAGGGCGGGCGGGCCAAGACCGCTTTCCACGGGCTTCCCAGTCCGGCGGCCGGCATCACCCTCGCTTCGTACGTCTGGTTCAGCCAGTCCCCACTCTACGAGATGGTGGCGATTCCCGGCGTGCCGTGGGAAGAAGCGATGCGGTGGGTGATGCTGTTGCTGGCGTTCCTCATGATCAGCCACGTGCTATACCCGGCCATCACGAACATCGGCATCAGGTCGCTTTCGCAGGTAACGCAGCTGTTGGTAGTGCTCACCGGAATGTCCATCCTGATCTTCCGTGTCGAGGAGTACCTCTTCCCCGCCCTCGCGCTGTATGTCGTCTACGGCCTCGCGCGCACCGTGCTGCTCGGCGTCGTCGACCGTTTGCCGACCGGCGATCCGCTATACGATCCCGACGACGACGAAGAGGAGGACGAGTCGCTCGCCAGGCCTGTGTCCGTCGGTGAGGTACCGGGCACCTGGCGTCATCGCAAGCGACGGCGCGGCCGCCGGTCGCATCCACAGTCAGACGGTTCACCCGACTCTCTCGAATGAAGCAATTCCGCGTAGCAGTTCGAATCCTGCCTCGGCGCGGGCTCCTCGACCCGCAGGGCACCGCCATCACCCACGCGCTCCAAACGTTAGGTTACGACGGCTTGGCTGATGCGCGCATGGGCAAGCACATCGAGCTCGAGCTGGCGGCCTCCGATGAAGCTGCCGCTG
>JBGTNB010000134.1:0-1793 GCA_041743285.1 Gemmatimonadaceae bacterium | reverse complement strand
ATTCGTCAGGCGTCGGCGAAGCGGCATCATCGTGCCGCGCCTGGTTCTGGTGCCAATGGCAATATCGGCTGTATCGAGTGCGGCGAGCAGCGCCGGAGCGTGCGCGGGATCGTGCTGTCCGTCGGCATCGAGCGTAATGATCGCCTCGCTCCCTTCCTGCACCGCGACGGCGATCCCGGCTCGAAGTGCGGCGCCCTTTCCGCGGTTCTCTTCCAGCCGCACGACTATCGCGCCAGCCTCTCGCGCCAGCGCGGCGGTAGCGTCGACAGACCCGTCATCGACGACAATGATGTTAGCGTTAGGTACCGCGACGCGCGTCGACTCGACGACGGCCCTGATACTGGCAGCAGCGTCGAGCGCTGGAATCACCATCGCGACCGGTGCGATCATCCGCTCCGCTCCCGGTCATTCAGGATTTCGACCAATCCCTTGAGCTCACGCTCCAACTCGCAGATCGTGTCCAGTGTCAGCGCTTGTCGTGCGACGCCTCGCAATGCGCCGCCGCGCCGATGCTCATCGACCTTACGCCGCGCCCCCTCGATCGTGTACTTCTCCGTGTACAACAGGTGCTTGACGAGCAGAATGAGCTCGATCTCTCGCCGCTGATAAACACGATTGCCCGAGCGATTCTTTGCCGGATTGAGAAAGCGAAACTGGCTTTCCCAGTATCGCAGCACGTGCGGCTTGAGCGTCGTCATCGTACACACTTCTCCAATGGAGAAGTATTCCTGAATTGGCTCTGGTGCGCTCATTCGTCGCGCTCCGTTCGCAACTCACGCGTCATGAGCGCCGTGAGTACCTGACGAGGATCCTGAAGCTCGAACAGCACACGATGCACGGCGGCCACGATCGGCATCTCGACACCGACCCGCTCCGCCAGCGAATGGGCCGTGCGGGCGGTCTGAACACCCTCGGCGACCGTCTGGCGTCCGGCCAGTGCCTGTTCCAGTGTTTCGCCCCGCCCCAGCGCTTCGCCGAGCGCGCGATTACGGCTCAGCGCGCCGGTGCACGTCAACACCAGGTCACCAATTCCTGTGAGCCCGGCGAAGGTTTCTGCACGGGCGCCGAGCGCTACGCCCAGGCGCGTCATCTCCGCCAGCGCGCGCGTGATGAGCGCCGCCCGAGGATTGAAGCCGAGCCCCAGGCCCTCGCTTATCCCGGCAGCAATGGCAACGACGTTCTTGAGCGCACCACCGACCGCGACACCCGTGACATCGTCGCTGGTGTATACGCGAAAAGTTGGTCGGCTGAATGCGCGTTGCACAGCGATACGCGATGCCTCATCGCGCGAGGCTGCCACGACTGCTGTCGGCTGGCCGCGCACCACTTCCGCGGCAAAGCTGGGGCCGGATAGGGCAACGACGGAGCGCCCCCTGTGTTCTTCCGCGGCGATCTCGCTCGTCAGCGAAAGCGTGCCGTCCTCGATTCCCTTCGTCGCCACCACCACGATGCTCTCGGGCTGAACGACTGGCGCCGCCCGCTGGGCAAGGCGGCGCAATACGTGTGAGGGTGGCGCGTACACGATCAGCGACGCCCCTGTAACGGCATCCGAGAGGTCGGAAGTCGCTCGCAATGAATGATCGAGCGGCGCGTCAGGCAGAAAGGTCGAGTTGATATGCGACGTGCGGATTTCCTCCGCAACTTCCGGCTCATGCGCCCAGATGCAGACCTCGTGTCCCTGGCTGGCCAGAACATCGGCAAGCGCCGTCCCCCACGCGCCCGCGCCCACCACGGCGCACTGAATCATGCGACTGTCCGCCTGCGCCCGAACCGGTGTTCCTCCCCCCGGCGCA
>JBGTNB010000133.1:0-4964 GCA_041743285.1 Gemmatimonadaceae bacterium | reverse complement strand
GCTTGCGAGCGCGACGCTACAGCAGCGCCGCCAGGAGAACGTCGAGCGCTTTCAGCGCATGACGGGTGGCGGTGTGCCGGGAATGACCCGTCAGGCACCGCAGGGCGGGGCGGCGGGTGGCGCAGCCGGCGGTGGAGCCGCAGGCGCCAACCGCGGCGCCGTCCGACCTTGAACACGTTGCTGTAGAATTAGTAAGGAAATAGGAATTGGGAAATGGGAAATAGGGAAGGACTTGTCGACCCACCTTTTCAGGTGGATCGACGAATCTTAAGACGAGCGACAAGCGCCGCATGGCGCGCAGTCGCGCACCTTCCCTATTTCCTATTTCCTCGATTCCCTGATCCCTGGCCCCTGATCCCTGGTCCCTGATGTTAATCGGCGAAATCATGCGTGTCGCGCTAGGCGCACTGCGCGTGAACAAGATGCGGTCGTTCCTGACGATGCTTGGCATCGTCATTGGCGTCGCCGCCGTCATTGCAATGGTCGGCCTCGGACGAGGCGCCGAGAAGGCCGTGCGTGAGCGGATAGCCTCGCTGGGAACCACTCTGCTGTCGGTAAATCCGGGCCAGACGTTCGGACGCGGAGTGGCCAGCGTGGATGAGCGCGCGCGCCTGACGACGGACGATGCGGATGCGCTGGTGGAGAGGGCGACCGCGCTGGTAGCGGTTCAGCCGGAGATGAGCAGGCAGCTTCAGGTGCAGTACCTGAACCGCAACAGCGCCACGCGCGTCGTCGGCACGACCTCGAACTATCTCACCGTACGCAACTACGACCTCACCGCCGGGAAGATGTTCTCGACCGGCGACGATCTCTCCCGGCGGCGTGTCGCCATCATCGGACCGACGGTGATGACCAACCTCGGCATCGACAATCCGGCGGCGATCGTCGGCGAGCAGATTCGCATTCGCGGAATCCAGTTCGACGTCGTCGGCGTGCTGGCGAGCAAGGGACAGGCAGGGGGTTTTGGCGATCCGGACGATCAGATACTCATTCCCATCACTACCGCGCGATTCCGGGTGATGGGAACCAACCGGCTGAACTCGATAAACGTGCTGGCGGCGAGCGAGGCCGAGATCCCGGCGGCGATGGCCGACGTTCAGCGCATACTCAGGCGCGAGCACCGGCTGCGCCCAGGGCGCGACGACGATTTTCAGATTCGCAGCCAGTCGGACTTTCTCAGTACGTTAGGCGAGACGACCCAGGTGTTCGGCCGCCTGCTGCTCGGAATCGCGATTGTCTCGCTGCTCGTCGGCGGCATCGGGATCATGAACATCATGCTGGTGTCGGTGACCGAGCGCACCCGTGAGATAGGCATTCGCAAAGCGCTCGGCGCGACACGCTTCAACGTGATGCTGCAGTTCCTGATCGAGGCCGTGGTGCTCTCCCTGATGGGCGGCCTGATCGGCGTCGCGCTGGGCATCGGCTCGGCGCAGTTCCTGGACTGGAAGTTCGCCTGGAATACCGACATCCAGCTTGCCTCGATCTTGATCTCGTTCGGCTTTGCAGCCCTGATCGGTGTGGTGTTCGGCGTATGGCCAGCGCAGCGGGCGGCGGGAATGAATCCGATTTCGGCACTAAGATACGAGTAGGTGTGGAAGGAAATAGGAACTAGGAATTAGGAATTAGGAATTTGGGGGGCGATTCTTTGGAGGTCGTTTGAGCGCACGGTGAAGGCCGCCGAGCAGCCTTCCCACCTCTCCGGAAAGGCTCACTGCCTCATGCACGCTCCGCGTGTTGGCGAGGTCCACGCGCACCAGGATCTCGAGGTGGGTTTCGAGTTCACGAAGCGATGATTCCGCCATGACTACATATCGCAGATACTGGCGGCGGTGGACACTGCCGTGTCCCTCGGCGATATTCGCAGGAATCGAGGTCGCCGCCCGCTGGATTTGTGACGCGAGTCCGTATCGCTCTCGCGCGGGGAGGAGCGCCGTTACCCGGTAGCATTCTTCGACAAGCGACATCGCACGCTGCCAAGCGATCAGATCGCGAAACGTTCGAATTCGCATACGAAACTGATAGAGCACGAACCAGCCGTGCGCACCATCGTTCCTTTGCTATCATGCAGTTCTCCCTAGTTCCTAATTCCTAGTTCCTAATTCCTCCCAATGCCCTCACGTCGCGATTTCCTTCACACGACAAGCGCCGCAATTGCCGCAGCGGCTCTCGCCCGGGGGATTACTGCCCAGCCCTCTCCCCTCCTCCCGCAGAGCACGCCCGCCAACATCAAGGAGCTCCTGATGGAGGCGCTGCAAGCCGCGCGCGATGCCGGGGCGTCGTATGCTGACGCCCGAATAGGGCAATACCGCCGGCAGTTCGTCAGCACGCGCGAGCGGCAGGTAACCGGTGTCAGCGATTCGGAGTCGCTTGGGATCGGCGTACGAGCGCTTGTCGGTGGCGCCTGGGGGTTTGCCGCGTCGTCGACTCTAACGAGGGCGGGCGTTCAAAGCGTTGCGCGTGATGCGGCTCGCATTGCCAAGGCGGCGAGGGCTGTGCAGAAGCGTCCGGTGGAGCTGGCGCCAGTTAAATCCGTCGTCGGGACTTGGAGTACTCCGGGGGTCGTCGATCCGCTCGAGGTGCCTATCGAGGAAAAGGTCGCGCTGCTGTTCGCCGCCAACGAAGCCGCGCTCAAGGTGCCCGGGATTCGTTTCGTCAACTCCGGGATGGCGCTGCTGCGCGAAGAGAAGCATCTCGCGACCACCGACGGGACGCTCACATCGCAAACGATCGTAAGGGTCGGTCCTCAGTTCACCGCTACCGCAATCGCCAGCGGCGATTTCCAGAGCTACACCCACGAGATCGCGCCGCGCGGTCAGGGCTGGGAATACATCACGGGGCTCAACATGGCGGAGAACGCCGAACAGTGGGCGTCGTTCGCCGTAGAGAAGCTGAGCGCCAAGTCGGTCGAGGTCGGGAGGTACGATCTTATTCTCGACCCCACCAATCTATGGCTCACCATGCACGAGTCGATCGGCCATCCCACCGAGCTCGATCGCGCCATGGGGTACGAGGCGAACTACGCCGGCACGAGCTTCGTGGCGCCGCCGCAAGCGATGATCGGGAAGCTCAAGTATGGTCCCGAGTTCATGACCGTCCAGGCGGACCGCACCCAGCAACACTCACTCTCCCGCGTTGCCTGGGATGACGAAGGTGTGCCCGCCGAATCGTGGAACATCATCGAGAACGGCATTTTCCGGGACTATCAGACCACACGTGAGCAGGCGTCGTGGATCGCCAGCCTGACCGGGGTCAGGCGGTCGCATGGATGTTCGTTTGCGGACTCGTGGTCGAGCGTCCAGTTCCAGCGCATGCCTAACATCTCGCTGCTGCCGGGTGAAGCCAACGTGTCGCTCGCCGACATCGTCGCCGATACCCAGCGCGGCGTGCTGATCAAGAACCGCGGATCTTGGTCGATCGACCAGCAGCGGTACAACTTCCTGTTCTCCGGGCAGCTGGCGTACGAGATCAGGGATGGCAAGATCGCTGGCATGTTGCGCGATGTAGCCTATCAATCCACCTCATCCGCATTCTGGAATTCGATGGACATGATAGGCGGCCGCGACAGCTACTGGCTCGGCGGATCTTTCGGGGACGGCAAGGGCGAGCCCGGCCAGTCCAACTCGGTCAGCCACGGGTGCCCGCCGGCGCGGTTCCGCAATGTGAACATCGTGAATACGGGCAGGACCTAAAAGCGGGAAACGGGAAAGGGGAAACGGGAAACGTGACGCCGCCGCTCCCGATTCCCAGTCCCGTCCGTGGTTGCCAATCACACTGCTACGCCTTCCCTTTTCCCATTTCCCGTTTCCCCTTTCCCGTAAAATGGCTCTCCTCACTCGCGACGAAGCAAAAGCGATCGCCGACCGTGCCCTCGCGGCTAGTAGGGCCGACGCGGTCAGGGTCGTCATTTCCTCGTCATGGAGCGGCAACACCCGCTTCTCGGGGAACGAGATCACCACGTCGGGCGGCGTCAACGATACGGCCGTAAACGTCACCAGCACCATCGGAAAGCGTCAGGCATCAGCCACGACCAACCTGCTCGATCAGGCCGGTCTCGCGCGCGCAATCGAGCAGTCCGAGCGCCTCGCCCGGCTTTCACCGGAAGATCCCGAGCTGATGCCTGAGCTCGGACCCCAGACCTACGCCGAGGTCGCCGGATTCAGTACTTCCACCGCCGAGCTCGATGCTGAGAAGCGGGCGGCCGCGGTGAAATCTGTTTTCGATAGCGTTCGCGCAACACCGGCGGCGCCTGGATTGCCGTCAGCCGACCTGTTTGTCGCCGGCTTTCTCGAAGCAACCGCGGGCGCACAGGCTATCGCGACTTCCAAGGGACTGTTCGCATATCACCGCGCTTCAGACGCCTCCTTGTCGACGACGGTACGCACCCCCGATGGCACCGGATCGGGTTACTTCTCGCGCGGAGCGCGTGACTGGGCCGACGTCAATGCCGCGGACATCGGCGCTCGTGCGGCTCGCAAGGCAGTCGCATCGCGCAATCCGCAGGCGATCGAGCCCGGAATGTATACAGTCGTGCTCGAGCCCCAGGCGGTCGCCGACCTGATCCCGACGCTTCGGGGATCCTTCAATGCCCGGTCGGCAGACGAAGGTCGTTCGCCGTTCTCGAAGACCGGAGGAGCGACGAAGGTCGGCGAGAAGATCGCCGATGAGCGGGTGACCATCTTTTCCGATCCGACGGACGCCGAGCTGCTGTCACAACCCTTCGATGACGAGGGAATGCCTGTCAAGCGGACCGTCTGGATTGCCAACGGCAAGCTTCAAAATCTCGCCTATTCCCGGTTCTGGGCCCAACAAAAAGGGGCGCAGGTGGCGGGGTTCGGCGGTGGCTTGAAGATGACGGGTGGTACGAAGAGCGTCGACGAGCTGGTGGCCGGTACCGAGCGTGGCGTGCTCGTCACACGGTTCTGGTACATTCGCTTTCTGGACCAGCGGACGGTGATGCTGACCGG
>JBGTNB010000132.1:0-3112 GCA_041743285.1 Gemmatimonadaceae bacterium | reverse complement strand
GCGGCAAGGTGCCCGCCGGCAGAAAAGCCGATAACGCCGATCTTGTGGGAATCGAGGCCGTAAGAAGACGCTCGGTGTCGTAGCAAACCAATCGCACGCTGCGCGTCTTGCAGGGGAAGCTGCACCTTCGGCGCCTTTTCGACGTGGTCGTGACGCCATGCTTGCGGAACCCTGTATTTCAACAAGACGCAGGTTACGCCCTGCTTCGTAATCCAGTCGCAGATCTCCGTACCTTCGAGATCCATGGCAACGGCCTGGTATCCGCCACCCGGCAGCACCAGGATCGCAGCGCGGGTATTTCGGCCCTTCGGCGGGTAGATCGTCATGGTCGGACGCGAGACATAGGTCGCCCAAGTCCAAGGGCGTCCCGCAACCAGCTTGGAGCCGTTTCCAACCTCTTCGGGCTTGTCGGACTCGGGTCTTTCGATGTCGAGACCCTCGGGCCATAGAGGCACTTGGTTGCCCTCGGGGCCCGGCTGCCAAACCATCGGTCGCGAAACCTTCTTGATCCTGGTTGGAGCTCCTGTGTCGCTCGTCTGGCCAGCGGCGGCGCCTGCACCAAATGCCAACAAGATGGATGTCAGTATGAATCGGATTGTCTGCATGTTCAGGAAGTGCGCGAGATCAGCGGGGCGGGAGTAAACCATGATCCTCTCCAGTGATGCCTAACGCTGAACCTGGGCTGCGGAACGGCCAGGACGTAGCGCTGGTCGCGGTAGGCCGGCCGGCCGCCCCGTCTGCTTCAAGGAATCGTTAGAAGGCCCGGCGGCGGCCGGCATAGGCGTAGCCGGTGATGCTATAGAAGTATCCCCCGGAGGCGTGCAGCGCCACCTGGGCCGCCATGAAGTTCTCGTAATCGGCCGAGGCGATGAGTCCCCGCCTGACCAAGCCACCCATGGCGCGGGCATTCTCATAGCCGAACCACGGTTGCTCGAACACTGGTTCGTGAGCACGCGGGCGACGATCTCCCCGTCGAACTGCGTGGTAGCGTTGGAGGTGCATCAGAGCCGGCGGCCCATCCAGCCTTCGGCGTGCGCCACCCACGCTTGCTGCCAGTCGGCGAAGGCCGCGACGAGTCGACGCACGAGCGGCTTATCTGGAGCATCGTAGATCTGAGAGTCCCAATCCCAGTGGCCAACGACCTTGGCCGCCTGGGCGGAGGATGCGTGCGATCTCGCTGGCGTGCTCCTGCGGATCAGTGACGCACTCCAGGAGATTGTGGGAGAAGACGACATCAATTGAGGCGTCGTCGAATGGCAGCCGCGTCCCGAGCTGTTCGCGCCGAAACTCGATGCGCGGCTCATCGAGAGCGAGCCGACGCAACGCATCCTCGGCCGCATCGGAGTTGTCGATGCCGATGAAGCGGACGCTTTCGTCCGGGCACGAGGCGGCGAGTCGTTGCAAATCGGCACCGCGGCCGCAGCCGAGGTCGATCAGCACCGCAGCTGCCGGTAGCGTGACCAGCGAAACGAGCCAGCCGTGGTGCGCTGCGCGATCACGTGCCAGAGGAGACACCTAGTCGACTGTCCTTCTTGTATCTAGCGCTTGGAACTGAGCTGCAAGGATTTCAAATATGAGTGCGCGCAGCGCGCCCAATCAATAGCTCCTTGTCAGCTTCACCGTTCGTTAGGCGACGGTGGTATAGGCCGGAAACATATGCAACACCGCAGCCCGGGAACATGAGTTACACCAGCCGCAGCCGTAATCCGCATAACAGGACTCGAATCCGTTAGGACTACGATGCCATGAAAAGAGGTTCTGACCGTTGACGAGCGGCTGCGGTTTGTGCACGGCGCGTTGAGTGATCGCTTCACCATGAGCGATCTCTGCGTGCGCCATCGAGTCGCCGCATCTGGCGCCGTGGCCGTCCAGCACTAACCTACACCGTGCGGGAACCCACACTCGAACACGCATGAGCATCGACATCGCTACGTTGCGGCCCAAGCTCGAGGCGGCGCTCGGGGAGCAGCTCCAGCTCGGTCCCCTCCTGGGACAGGGAGGGTTTGCCGCCGTATTCCGGGCACACGATCCCTTCCTTGAGCGCGACGTTGCTATCAAAGTGTTGGATCCGTCGCTCGCCGTCGACGCCGCCCTCGAGGAGCAATTCCTGCACGAAGCTCGGACGATTGCCGCGGCCGAGCATCCACACCTCGTGCCGCTGTACTCCGCGGACGCGACCGGGGGACTGCTGTATCTCGTGATGCGGCTCCTCCCCGGTAACTCTCTTGAAGATCGGATCGCCGAGGGAAAGCTCCCGGCTGCGGAGGCGGCGCGGATCGCGCTCGAGTGCGCGCGGGCACTGGCCGCAGCGCATGCCGTCGGCGTCGTGCACCGTGACATCAAGCCCGGGAACATCCTTCTCGACGCGAACGGTAATGCGACAGTCACTGACTTCGGGATCGCACTCGTTACCTCGCGACCGGCGCGCGAGCTCGTCGGATCGACCTCCGGCACCCCGCACTACATGAGTCCCGAGCAGTCGCTCGGCGAGCAACTTGACGGACGCTCGGATGTCTATGCATTGGGTGTCGTGCTGTACGAAATGCTCACGGCCGAATGTCCCTTCCCGGGGCGCAACGCGACGGAAGTGATCGCGAAGCACATCTCGGCCCCGATCCCTAAAGTATCAGAGCGTGCGCCCGAGACGCCGCTGTCGCTCGTTCGGATAGTGGAGCGCATGTTGGCCAAGGACCCGACGGAGCGACCAACTGCCGCCGAACTGGTGAAGGAATTGACCGCGGCGAGTGCGCCAGACGCGCTGCTCACACCATTGCAGGTTCGACGTCGACGCTGGAAACGCCGCGGAATCTATTTCGCGATTGCGGTGGTGGGCGCGGTCCCCGTGATCGTTATCGGCGCGAGCATAGCATCGAAGATGATGTCCTTCTTCATGAGCGGCGGCGAGGGTGCCGATCCCGCGTTGATCGCGTCGGGTGCTGCAGTGCCTGATTCCATCGTACGCCTGGCGCGTGAGGACGGAACTGTGCGTGCAAACGAGCGAGTCGAGTTCGTCTTCATCCAGGCCGATCGCACGTTTGCGGATGCGTTGCTGCTGACCGACTCGGCGATCATTCGTCGCTCACGCAGGGGCACCATCCGGCGCACGCATCAG
>JBGTNB010000131.1:0-19897 GCA_041743285.1 Gemmatimonadaceae bacterium | reverse complement strand
GCGGTTCGCGAGTGGGTCGCCGGCCGGCAACCCAGCCAGGATGCCCACGCCCGATATGTGCGTCCGGTAGCGCGGCTGCGCGAGGCACGCTGGGTGGCCGAGCATGGGGCCTCGGCGGCGATCGACATTTCCGACGGGCTGCTGGCCGATCTCGAGCATCTCGCCCACGCCAGTGCCGTACGACTCGAGATTGCGCTCGACGGTCTTCCGGTGATCGACAAGGAGACGGTCCTCGATGCGGCGCGAGGAGGCGACGAGTACGAGCTCGCGGTTACCGCGCCGCCTGACCTCGATGTGGCCGCGTTCATTGCAGAGTTCGAGGTGCCCCTGACGCGCATCGGAACCGTGCATAGCGGACCTCCGGTGGTCGAGGCAACGCTTGCCGGTGCGCGCGTTGCGCCGGGTGGGGGGTGGGACCACTTTTCCTGAGTGCGCACCATCCTCTTCTATCTGGCGCTCGTGGGGCAGGTTCTCTTCTACGGGCCGATCGTCATCGTAACCAGCTTGTTCGGCGCGCGCCCGCGCCCGGGCAACCTGCTCGATCGCATTCCCCGAATGCTCACGAGCAAGGTTATCTCGGCGTCGGGCTCGCGAGTGGTGGTGCACAATCCGGAGAAGATTCTGCGCGAGCAGACGGCGATCTACGTTTCCAACCACGTGAGCTGGTTCGACATTTTTGCACTGGCATCGGTCCTTCCACACTACCGGTTCATTGCCAAGGCCGAGCTTCGACGGATACCCATCTTCGGGCCGGCCGCGGGAAAGATCGCGGCGATCTACGTGGACCGGAAAAATCGCAAGGCGGCGTTCGATGCCTATCGAGTCGCGGCGGAGCAAGTCAAGGAAGGGGTGAGCGTTGTCGTCTGTCCGGAGGGCACTCGCGGTGCCAGCTACTCGCTTCGTCCTTTCAAGAAGGGTCCGTTCGTGCTCGCCATTGCCGCTCAGGTGCCGATCGTGCCGGTCATCGTCCACGGTACGCGAGAGATTCAGCCGAAGGGCGCCTATCGCGTTCGGCCGGGCACCATCGAGATAACCGTGCTCGATCCGATCCAGACGGCGGGGCATGATTACGAGGAGCGAGATGCGCTGATGCAGAGCGTATGGGCGCCGATGGCAGCTGAGCTGGAGAGACGATACGGGATATCGAGTAGCGGCGTGGCCGTCGAGAGAACTGAGTCGAGATGAGAGATGCGAGATGCGAGGGGGTGTGGACTGAAATGAGAATTGCGAGTTGCGAAAGGCTGTGGCGGAGGGTTGGGCGGCGGCGAAGGTGCGGTCGTCATCTCGACAGATGGCGGCTGCACCCCATCGCACTACCGAGTAGATTTCAGCGCGATTAGTTCTCGCAGCTCGCAACTCTCATCTCGACTCGACCTCCGACTCCGCCCCTCAACCCCATGCCCGAAATTCTCGACATCCAGGCTCGTGAGATTCTCGACAGCCGCGGCAATCCCACCGTCGAAGCGGATGTGACACTGATTAGCGGGGCGGCGGGACGTGCGGCGGTGCCGAGTGGGGCGAGTACTGGGGAGCATGAGGCGTTGGAGCTGCGGGATGGCGACTCCGGTCGATACCTCGGCAAGGGTGTGCTGAAGGCGGTGCAGGCCGTCGAGGAATCCATTCTTCCCATGCTGCGCGGCATGGATGCGATCGATCAGATGGGAATCGACCGCGCAATGATCGAGCTCGATGGAACACCTAACAAGGGAAAGTTAGGTGCCAATGCGATGCTGGCCGTGTCGCTGGCCGTTGCGCGCGCGGCGGCGAACGAGGTTGGCCTCCCGCTCTATCGTTATCTCGGAGGGCCGCTCGCCCGCACGATGCCCGTACCGATGATGAACATCCTGAATGGGGGAGCGCATGCCGCCAACACGGTCGACTTTCAGGAGTTCATGATAGTGCCGGTGGGCGCGGATTCGTTCGGCGAGGCATTGAGGATGGGGACCGAGGTGTTCCATGCACTAAAGAAGGTGCTCACCAAGCGCAAGCTGTCGACGGGAGTGGGCGACGAGGGCGGCTTCGCGCCCAATCTCGAGAACGACGAGGAAGCGCTTCGCATGATCATCGAGGCGATCGAGGCGGCCGGTTACAAGCCCGGCAGCGAGGTTGCACTCGCACTCGACGTGGCGGCGAGCGAGCTATACAAAGACGGCAAGTACACTTTCAAGAAGAGCGGCGCCGGCACCCGCGACGCAAATGGGATGATCGAGCTGTACACCCAGTGGATGGAGACCTATCCGATCGTATCGATCGAGGATGGACTTGCCGAGGACGATTGGGAGGGGTGGGCGGCGTTGACAACGGCGTTAGGCGACCGCGTGCAGCTGGTTGGGGACGATCTATTCGTGACGAACACCGAGCGCCTGGCGCGGGGAATCGAGGGCAGGGTCGGAAATGCCATTCTGATCAAGGTGAATCAGATCGGAACACTTACGGAAACCCTCGAAGCGATCGAAATGGCGCGATCGGCGGGTTACCTGTCGGTGATTTCCCACCGGTCCGGCGAAACGGAAGACACCTTCATCGCCGACCTCGCGGTAGGCACCAGCGCCGGGCAAATCAAGACCGGATCCGCCTCACGTTCCGACCGGGTAGCCAAGTACAACCAGCTTCTGCGGATCGAAGAGACGCTCGGCGAGGCGGCGGAGTATCCGGGCGGCGCGATCTATGGGTTATGATGCTGCCTAGAAGTTGAGTGAGTGAATTGCGAATTGCGAAAGGGCGAAGTGAATGAAGTGCGCTGTGTTAAGGATTCCACTCAACGAAGAAGCATGCGATAGGCGTTGCCAGCGGCCGCATGTACACGGCTCTTTACTAGTTCGTTTTCGCCCTTCGCAATTCGCAATTCTCGATATTTGCTTCAACCCTTTCTCTCCACCTCCTTGCCCCGCCGTCTTCTTCTCGCCGCACTCGCGATCGCCGCGCTGGTCTTCATCGTTCAGGGGGGCGAATTCGGGACGTGGGATTTGCTGCGGCAGCGATCGCGCCATGCCGACCTGACGGCGGCCATCGACTCGCTGGAGCGCGACATCGATTCGCTCAGGAAAGTGAAACAGGCAGTGGAGGAGGATCCTCTGGTGCACGAGCGGATCGCGCGCGAGGAATTCGGATTCGTTAAGGGAGACAGCGAGATTCTGTATCGCTTTACAGCCGGTGAACGGGACTCCAGCCGAGGGGCTGACGAGCCTTGACCGAGTGTGCTGGCGGGCTATATTTGACTCACTGACGCGGGGTGGAGCAGCCTGGTAGCTCGTCGGGCTCATAACCCGAAGGTCGCGGGTTCAAATCCCGCCCCCGCTACTGTGAACGGCCGGGCCCGAAAGGGCCCGGCCGTTTGCGTCGAAGGATCGAGGCAGGGTAGCTCAGCTGGTTAGAGCACGGCACTCATAATGCCGGGGTCGGGAGTTCGAGTCTCCCCCCTGCTATCTCGGAAGCCGCTGGCCCGCATCGGGGTAGCGGCTTTCGTGCTTTCAGGGGCGTCTCAACATGAGGGTCCGCCCACGTCGGCATAACGCACATTCTCCAGTTTGAGCGCCCGGCTTCGCGTCCTTTACCGCGACGACGTACTTCACGCAGGCTGACCGCCACCCGAGGGAGCTTGGCTGCAGGTTGTCATGCAGGCGCTGCCACACCGGATACCACGCGGAACGTGTCGCGCGCTATGAGCAGTTCTTCATCCGTGGGAATCGCCCACAGCGCCACTCTGGTACCCTCGCGGTCGAACCGACCTTCGCGGCCGACCAGCTTGTCGTTGCGCCCCTCGTCGACGGCGATCCCGAGCCAGTCCAACCCTTCGCAGATCCGCGCGCGGATCGCCGGCGCGTTTTCTCCGATCCCGCCGGCAAACACGATCGCGTCCGCCCCGTTCATTGCCGCCAGATAGGCGCCGAGGTATTTCTTTACCCTGTAGCAGAACAGCTCGATAGCCAGGCGCGCGCGGCGGTCGTCATGCTCGGCGGCCTCGGCGAGAAGCTCGCGCATGTCGCCCGTCAACCCGGACACGCCTAGCAGTCCTGATTGCTTGTTGAGCATCGTGTCGATCTCGGGCAGGCTCATACCCTCCTTTGCCGCTACGAACTCAATGATGGCTGGGTCGAGATCGCCGGACCGGGTGCCCATTACGAGTCCCTCGAGCGGCGTGAATCCCATCGAAGTGTCGATCGACTGGCCGCCATCTATCGCGCACGCCGAGGCGCCGTTGCCGAGGTGGAGGGTAATGATGCGGGTTGCCTCGCGCGACATGCCAGTGATCTGCCGGTAGCGGTACGCGACATAGCGGTGCGAAGTGCCGTGAAATCCGTATCGCCTTACGCGATACCTCCGATAGTATTGGTAGGGAATGGCATATAGATATGCGGCTTCGGGCAGAGTGTGATGAAAAGCGGTGTCGAACACCGCCACTTGTGGAATGCCCGGTCCCAGAGCTGCACGGACCGCAGCGATCCCGCGGAGATTGTGCGGGTTGTGGAGCGGCGCCAGCTCGATCAATTCCTCCAGCTCTCGCCATACCTCATCGGTGACGCGCATCGAGCGCGAGAAGCCTTCGCCGCCATGCACCACCCGATGGCCCACCGCCTCAATCTCGGAAAGGCTCGCGATTGGCACACCCGACTCGTCGCTGGTGATCCAGCCGAGAATGTACTCGATCGCAGCTGCGTGATTCCTTATCGATTCGGCGCGCTTGATCGCCGGCCGGCCCTCGGCGGCAAGAGTAAGGATCGCCTGGCCACCGATTCGTTCAATCACCCCCTTAGCCAGCCGGCGATCGGTCGCCGCGGCGATTGCCCTTTCGTCGGTGTCGATGAGCTGGAACTTGATTGTCGAGGAGCCAGCGTTGACAACGAGAATGTGCACGGAAGTTTCGGCTGTGGCAGGGAGTGGTCCAAATGACACGCTACGTGCTTTCCTGGTCGGAATCTACGTCATTCGACGTATCGGCCAACCGACCGCAATAGCCGATCGTTACCTCGCGACCGATTGCGCGCTGCAGGTCGGCGCAAGTTGGCACCCTATCTCGCGAGGTACGTCATGCGCCCCACAATTCTGGCCGTTGCCGCCACGCTGCTTCTCATGACGCCGGCTTCTGACGCCGCGAGCCAGGAACTGTCGACTCTCGCACCCGGTACACGCATACGCGTAACCGCCCGCAAGAACCTAGGACCGATTTCGGAGGTTGGTACGGTCGTGAAGGTGTCCGGAGACACACTGCGGTTCACTTCCGAGCTGAGCGGGCACCAATTCGTTCTACCGCACCGTTCCATTAACCAGCTTGAAGTCAGTGCCGGTCGGGGTTCATCTGTGCCGAACGTCCTTAAAGGTTCTGCCTTCGGCGTCGCCGGGGGCGCGGCGGCTGCGTTCGTCATGGCGTTCATTGTGCAAAATATCACGCCGGACTGTATCGTCTTCTGCAACACTCAAAACACCATCGAGGAAAGCGAACGAAGGGACGCCAACGACGCCCGCACCCGTCGACAGGCCGCCGTCGCCGGCGCCGCGATTGGGGCAATCGTTGGTGGAGCGATCGGGTCGCGCACGCCGGGGGAGCGATGGACGAAGGCAACCCTCGTGTCGCGCACCCAGGTGGATGTCAGCATCCGCCCGCGAGGCGTTGGGGGGTTCGCCATCGAGCTGTCGGGGAGCTTCTAGGTTCTCTCGACTGAAGCTTTTGCCGGCCATCTCGCGCTTTGCCGCCTATCACAAGGGGCGATGGCCGCGATGCTGGTGCCGTAAGATGAGGCACGCCCTATGCGAATGCACCCTCGCGACGCCTGCCAGGGAGGGTGCATGCCAGAAGAGTCCGAGAACGAACAGCCATTCCCGAGCGCTCCGGAAATCGAACGGCGCGTGAGCGTGCCGCTATTCCGCGGCGTTGGCATGGGGCTCATCATGCTGGTTCCGGCACTTGCGATCGCCGGTGTGTTCGGCGAAAGCTGGGACACCGCTGCCACCCGCGGGCCTAACGTATCGGTCCGAATGGAGTTCCCGTCGCGCTACCGGTACAAGATGCTGAACAGTATCACGCTCGCGGTGGAGAACATCTCGGAGCGAAAGATCGATACCGTGACGGTGAGACTGGACACCGCCTATGTGCTGCGCTTCTCGACGGTCGTCATAACGCCGGCGCCGGAGCAGGCATACGTGATACCGCTGACTGACGTCGCGCCGGGGGAGATACGCCTGGTAGTCGTGGAACTTCAGGGGGAGCGTTACGGGCGTCATTCGGGCCAGCTGCATGTCGAGACGACGAGCGGTGACTCTCTGGCCCTGCCGGTTCACACTTTGATCTATCCGTGAGGCGTCCATGGAAACGGTAGCCCGTATGGCGTTCGTCTATCTGCTGCTAATGGTGACACTAAGGGTGGTTGGCAAGCGTGAGCTAGGCCGCATGTCCCCGTTCGAGCTGATCCTCCTCCTGCTCATTCCGGAGCTTTTCTCCCAAGCGGTGTTGCGGGAGGACTTCTCCATGACGAACGCGATCATCGCCTTCTTCGCGCTCGTTTCGATGGTGTTCATCACGTCGCTGCTGGCGCACCGGTTTCGCCTGTTGGAGAGTCTCATTTCAGGTACGCCGACGGTACTCGCGTCAAACGGGCGTTTTGTCGAGGAGCACATGAACGTTGAGCGCGTGCAGCCGGAGGAAGTCTACGCCGAGTTGCGCAAGGCAGGCTTTGAAGATCTCAGCGATGCCAAGTGGATCGTGCTGGAAGATGATGGCAAACTGTCGATCGTGCCGGTCAACCGGGGAAGGATCAACATATCTAATGACGACGGGGATACGCTTTAGCGACGGACAGAGACTGGGCACCCGCTCTCTGGTGTGAACGCCGTGATGGTCCATACGGCGGCAGTCGTCAGGCATGGTGAGCGACTGGTGGTCCCGCGGCTGCCTGTGTTCGACTCGTCCACCTGAGTGGCGAGGGCGATGTCGCTCCAGCCATTCACGACCACCGATTGTCCTCGCGCAACGGGAGGAGTACGTTCGGTACGGTGTCGTGGCCTAGGTCGACGCACCGGTCGATGAACTCGAGCGCCGGAGGGGAATGCGGATCCTAATACTGGGTGCGGGCGACGTCGGCTTCCATCTGGCGCAGCAGCTGGCGCGCGAGAATCACGATGTCACCGTGGTCGAGCAGGACCGCGCTCGCGCCCGCAGCATCCAGGAAACGATGGATGGATTGGTAATCGAGGGCAACGGCGCCAGCCTGGTGACCCTCGAGCGTGCCGGGATCGAGCGAACCGACTTGCTGCTCGCGGTTACGAGTCACGACGAGATCAACATCATGGCTTGCCTGTCTGCCGCCCAGTACAAGGTGCCCAAGCGGATCGCTCGCGTTTCAAAGCCTGACTACTACGATCACACAGGGATCCTGCCTCCTGAGCGCCTCGGCGTGGATCTGATGATCAATCCCGAGCGCGAATGCGCACTGGAGACGTACCAGTTGCTGCAGAGCGCGGCGGCTACGGAATTCGCTCAGTTCGAAGGGGGGCTGGTTCAGCTCATCGGAGTGCGGGTAAAGGACGGCGCACCCGTGGCGGGCAAGCGGCTGCTCGAGATCGGCAAGATGACGTCGGAGGTACGTGCGCTCGTCGTCGCCATAGCTCGGGGCGGCCATACTATCATCCCGAGCGGCGGTACACGCATCGAAGCCGGCGATCAGGCATTCATCATGGGAGAGGCGTCACACATGACCGACGTGCTGACGCTCGCCGGTTACGAGCGTTTCGACCTTCGACGGGTGGTGATTGCCGGTGGCAGCCGCGAAGCCTGGTTCCTGGCGCGGTTGCTCGAGGAGCATCGCATCGACTGCACCATCCTGGAATCCGATCGCGCTCGCGCGGTAAACCTTGCGGAGCGGTTGACACGCAGCCTGATCCTGCATGGCGACGCAACGGATCTCGAGTTGCTGGAAATGGAGGGGATTGGTGATGCCGACGGTTTCGTCGCTTATACCGGTAGCGATGAGACCAACCTGCTTTCCTGCCTTCTCGCAAAGAGTCTTGGCACGCGCAAGGTCATCTCTCTGATCGACCGATTCGACTATGTCCCATTGGTCGCCCGTGTAGGGGTGGACGCGGCTGTCTCTCCGCGAGTAGCAGCGGTGAACGCCATCATGAGCTACGTGCGCCGAGGCTCGGTCCTCGCGGTCGCCACATTGAAAGGCACTCGGGCCGAAGGAATCGAATTCGATGTCTCGGCTCGCTTTCCGTTCGTCGGGCAGCCGCTCGCTCGAGTGCGTTTTCCATCGGGCAGCCTCGTCGGCGCTATTGTGCGCGGCGGCCAGGTGATAATCCCTCACGGCGCCGATGCGATCCGCACCGGGGACCGGGTGATCATGTTCGTGCTGGCCGAGGTAGCAGGCGAGGTCGAGAAGCTATTTGCCTGACGTAAAACGTGGCTGAAACGCGCGGAGGCATGAGCCTGGGCGACGTGACCTATCTCGTCGCGTCGGTGTTGCTAGGCGTGGGGGCGGCGCTCGGGGTTTGCAGCGCGGCCGCTTTTGTCATGGGCGACGGTTCCTGGTTGTCACTTGCCCTCGCCATGGTCGTGGCCATCGTCCTCGGGGCCGTCGGCCGGTTCACCACCCATGTCCCCAAGGACATCAGCTTTCGCGATGCATTCGCCATGGTCTCGCTTTCTTGGACGGCTGTGGCGCTGGTGGGAGCGCTTCCCTATCTGTTCTCGGGCGTGCTGACCAGCCCCGCCGAGGCGCTGTTCGAATCGATGTCCGGGTTCACCACCACTGGATCGACGGTGCTCGTCGACATCGAGGCCGCGCCACCAGGTATCCTGCTTTGGCGAAGCCTAACGCAATGGCTGGGCGGGATGGGGTTCGTAGTGCTTGGTGTAGCTGTGCTGCCCTATCTCGGTGTGGGTGGCATGCAGCTCTTTCGTCTCGAGGCACCGGGACCTACCACCGACCGGTTGCGGCCGAGGATCCGCGAGACCGCGAAGTTGCTGTGGGCGGTCTACTCGGCGCTCACCGCACTGCTTATCGTGCTATTCTTGCTAGGCGGCATGACGCCATTTGATGCGGTCAATCATGCCTTCACCACCATGCCGACGGGGGGCTTCTCCACACGAAATGCGTCAATGGCGGCGTTCGGCCCGTATGTGCAGTGGGTCACGATCCTCTTCATGTACCTCGCCGGCTCGAGCTTCACACTGCACTACCGATCGCTGCATCGTGGCCCGCGCGCCTATTGGCAGAGCGCCGAGTGGCGGCTCTACTCCGGCATCATCGGGGTCGGGACCCTCGTAGTAGCGCTATTCCTGCACGATCAAGGGCTGGCTGTGGAGCAGCGCATCCGAGATGCCGCTTTCCAGGTTGTGTCCATCGTGACCACGACGGGTTATGCGACAGCCGATTTCGTCGTCTGGCTTCCAGTTGCCCAGGTCGCTTTGTTTCTCCTTTTCTTCCTCGGCGGAATGGCTGGCTCGACCGCCGGCGGGATCAAGATGGTCCGCGTGCTGCTGGTGCTGAAGCACGCGTGGATCGAGGTTCGAAGGCAGCTTCACCCACGAGCCGTGCTGCTTCCAAAGGTTGGGGGCAGAGTGGTGCCGGAACACGTCATGCTCAACGTCCTCGGCTTTATCTTCTTGTACCTGCTACTGTTCGGCCTCGGAACGCTTGTCATGGCCGGCTTCGGACTTTCGCTTCCGGCCGCAGCCGGCGCGGCCGCGACAAGCGTGAGTAACGTGGGCCCGGGTCTGGCCGAGCTTGGGCCCAGCGCCAACTTCAGCGGAATTCCCTGGCAGGGTCAACTCGTTCTCTGCTTTCTCATGCTCGTCGGCCGTCTCGAAATTTACACGGTTCTTCTTCTTTTCCATCCCGGGCTTTGGCGGCGTTGACGGACTTCGGGTGCGCCGATTCGCGCCTGACGCGAGTTGAGCTGGCCTTACGATGCGGCCGCTCAGCCGTACTTTTCCAGTCAACCACGTCCAACCTCGAGCGAGGCTCCCACATTGCGCGCCGTGACGGCAGGGTAGACCGATGAAGTTTCTGCCAGCTCAGCTCGCGTTTTTTCTCGACAACCGGAGCGCCAGGAAGAACGTACGGGTATTGCTCAAGCTAATGCTGCTGTTCGTGGCACTGGTGCTCGCCTTCAGCGTCGCGTTCCACGTTCTCATGCAGGCCGAAGGCCAGGAGCACTCGTGGCTGACAGGTGTGTACTGGACGCTCACCGTGATGTCGACCCTCGGGTTCGGCGACATAACGTTTCACAGCGATGCCGGGCGCCTGTTCTCGATGCTCGTGCTCCTGTCCGGCGTGGTGTTTCTGCTCGTGCTTCTGCCGTTCACTTTCATCCAGTTCTTTTATGCGCCGTGGATGGAAGCGCAACGACAGCTGCGGGCGCCGCGCGATCTCCCGCTCGAGACGCAGGGTCACGTGATCCTCACTCGTTATGATCCGGTTGCCATCTCGCTGATCGAACGACTGCACCTCTACAAGCGGCCGTATTTCGTCGTTGAGTCGGAGCTCAAGCGCGCGCTCGAGCTTCACGACCTTGGCGTGCCGGTGGTGCTGGGTGACCTGGACGACCGGGAAACGTATCGCCTGCTTCGGGCCGAGCGGGCCGCGCTGGTAGTGGCAGGGGGAGACGATTTCCTCAACACCAACATTGCTTTCACCGTGCGCGGGCTCACCGAGAAGACACCGATCGTCGCTCTCGCGCGGGATCCGGATTCGGTGGATATCATGCAGCTCGCCGGTGCCACGCACGTGGTGGAACTGGCGACCATGCTCGGTCGCTCGCTGGCCCGGCGGACCCTCGGCGGCGAAACGCGCGCTAACGTCATCGCTCGCTTCGACGAGCTGGTGATCGCAGAGGCGCCAGTTCTCGGCACACCGCTGGTGGGCAAGAAGCTGGTCGAAACCGGTCTGAGGCAGGCAACAGGACTGTCGGTCGTCGGACTCTGGCAGCGGGGGCGTTTTACCCCGGCGGCGCCTGACTCGGTGATCGAGCCGTCCAGCGTAATGGTGCTCGCCGGTACCGAGGAACAGCTCGCAAAATTCGATGAGCTGTGCGTGATTTACAACTCGCCTGACGAGCCAGTACTTATTCTTGGTGGCGGCAGGGTCGGCCGTTCCGCCGCTTCGTGCCTCAAGGAACGTGGAGTGCCGTATCGAATCGTCGAGAAAAATCCTTCGATGATCCGGGATACGGATAATTACGTGCTCGGATCAGCCGCGGACCGGACGGTACTGGAGACCGCCGGCATCAAGATGGCACCTACGGCGATCATCACGACCAACGACGATGCTGCCAACATCTATCTGACGATCTACTGCCGTCGCCTCCGGCCGAACATGCAGGTGATAAGCAGGGCGAATCTGGAGCGGAATATCCCTACTTTGCACCGCGCCGGCGCGGATCTCGTAATGTCCTACGCGTCGATGGGAGCTGACGCAATCTTCAACGTGCTCGAAAAGAACGAGATCTTCATGGTCGCCGAAGGTCTCGACGTTTTTCGCGCCGAGGCACCGAGCGCGATCGTTGGCCGGACGCTGGCCGATAGTGGGATTCGTGAGGAGACCGGCTGCCTGGTACTGGCGATCGAGACCGGCGGCAAGATGGAGGTGAGCCCGCTACCGGCGACGCTCATTGCAGAGGGAGCTGAGCTCATCCTGATCGGTACGACTGACGCCGAGGAGAAGTTCATGGAGGAGTTCGTACAACGAAAGCGATGACTCCGGATCACGTCTCCTGGCCATGCGTTGTCAGGCAACTCGGCGAATCGCCCGCGTCAGTGTGTCGAAAAGGCGGTCGATCTGCTCACGATCAATGATCAGCGGCGGAGAGAGCGCAACGGTATCGGCGGCCACCCGAGTCAGCACCCCCTGCTCGAAGCAGTCCAGAAAGACGTCGAAACCTCGGGCGCCGATCGCGTCGTCGCGCACTGCCAGTTCGATTCCGGCCACCAGGCCGATGGCGCGAAGGTCGATGACATGCGGCAGGCCACGAAGCGCGTGCACCGCTTCTTCCCAGTACGGAGCCAACTCGGCGGCACGGTCGAACAGCGCTTCGTCCTGGTATAGATCGAGCGTCGCCAGTGCGGCGGCGCAGGCGAGCGGGTGACCCGAGTAGGTGTACCCGTGGAAGAACTCGATTCCGCGTTCGGTGGCGCCTAACACGGTGTCGTAGATGCTCCGGCGGGCAAACACCGCTCCCATCGGGACGGTGCCATTGGTCAGTCCCTTGGCAACCGTCATCAGGTCGGGAGTTACGCCAAACCGGTCGGCGGCGAACGGCGCTCCAAGACGGCCGAATCCGGTTATGACCTCGTCGAAGATGAGCAGGATTCCGTGATCGTCGCAGATCCCACGCAGCCGCTCGAGATATCCCGCGGGCGGAAGAAGAACTCCAGTGGATCCGGCTACCGGTTCGATGATCACCGCCGCGATTGTAGCGGCTCCGCTCTCGGCGACCATGCGCTCGAGCCCGTCGGCAAGGTGCGCGCCCCAGGCCGGCTGGCCGCGAGTGTAGGCGTTATGCTCCAGGTAGTGTGTGTGGGGCAGGTGGCCAATGTGGGGAAGCAGCTGCGCGGAGAAGGCACTTCTGTTGTTCTGGATGCCGCCCACGGAAATGCCGCCGAAGCCGACGCCGTGGTAGCCTCGCTCGCGGCCGATGAAGCGAACACGAGACGGTTCACCGCGCGCGCGGTGATAGGCCAAAGCCATCTTCAATGCGGTGTCGACTGCTTCGGATCCCGAATTGACGAAGAAGATCCGGTCAAGATCGTCCGGTAGCATGTCGGCCAACCGCTCGGCCAGGGCAAAGCTGAGCGGATGCCCCATCTGAAAGCTCGGCGCGTAGTCTAGTACGGCCGCCTGCTCGGCGATTGCTTCGGTGATCGGCTTGCGGCAGTGCCCGGCGTTGACGCACCAGAGTCCGGCGGTGCCGTCGAGCACCTGCCGGCCATCGGCAGCCGTATAGTGCATGTCCTTGGCGGCAACGAGCATACGCGGCGCCAGCTTGAACGCCCGGTTCGCCGTAAAGGGCATCCAGAGAGCGTCCAGAGATCCGGCGTTGGGCATGCCGATGGTCGTCTGGTCAGGGGCAGCCTGAAGTGAGTCGGTCATTTGGCGAATTGGCGGTGAGGGGCAGAATACTGTGCGGAGCTCACCTGGTTCGCAACGCCTCTGCCACTCAGCCGCGCTCGCCTTGGTGCGCTAGATCTCGTTGTTCCGAGCGGCAGCACGATCGCCGAGTGAGGACAACACGGATGGCGACAAACGAGACGTGCTCTCGGCGCCCGTCCGGAGCTCACTTTCGTCCTCGTCACCTGACGAGGATGGGAGCGCGCGCTCCATGAGCCCAAGCACGTCGGCAGCCAACTCAGGAAAGAGCGCCCGGCCAACCGCCGCAATTCGGTATTGTAGCGGCATCACGAGCTCGGCATCGCCATCGCGGCAGGCGTCGACGATCTTTTTCGCCGCCCGCTTAGCGCTCATGGTGAGGCCCGGCAAGGAATCGGCAATGCTGAACCACGCGTATTCTGCTTCGTGGCGTCCGCGGATCTCCGCGTTGATCGGACTGCCGGTGCGCATCAGTCCCGGAAACACCGTAGTTACGAAAATATTCTCACCGGCGAGGGCGGACCGCATGCCTTGCGACAACCCGGCGAGCGCGAATTTACTCGCGGTGTATGGCAGGAGGTGAGCTACCGGAATGCGGCCACCGATCGAGGAGATGTTGACGATGCGCCCGCTCCCCTGGCGACGCATCATCGGCAGCACGGCCTCCATCACGTAGAGCGGACCCCAGAAGTGGATCTGCATGGTGCGTTCGTAGTCGTCCTCCTGCATCAGCTCGGGCGGCCCCACCTGAATGATTCCGGCGTTGTTGATGAGCACGTCCAGCTGGCCGAAGTGCCGCTCGATCGACGACACCATCTCATCGACTTGAGCGCGATCGGTCACATCGCAAGGAATCGCAAGCACGTCGGCGTCGCGCTCCTCCAGATCCGCTACCGCGTGAAGCAGGTCGTCGTGGTCGCGCGCGCATATGACTATTTTCATGTCGTGATCGGCGAGCTCGCGCGCGATTACGAGCCCTAAACCGCGCGAGCCACCCGTGACGAGTGCCACTCGACCGGTGAGGTCGAGCTTGCGGGACCGGCGCGTGAGCGCGCGCAGAGCGAGTGCACCGCTGGCTAGCGCCGCTGCGGTGGCGAAGAGGCGGCCGGTGCCGCTATTGGATCGATCGTTCTCGATTGGCATGCGTCAGCTTGTCGCGAGCCGCGTGCCATCGAGCTCGGTGGCCTACGGTCAGCCTACACGCTTTTGAGGTTCGTGCGCCCTCATGGCCGGACCGCCGCTCTGCCGTATTTGCGAAGCGCGGTCAGCATGCGATCATGGGGAAGTGCATGGACCCGCAAATCATTCGCACCGGTCATCGTCTCGGCGGCCAGCATCGCGTTCAGAATTGCCTCTTCCGTGGCTTGCACAGTCGCCGCGAACAGCGGATTGATGCGCGCGTTGGGTAACATTGACAGGCGCGCTATTCCGGTATCAGCGGCTGTACCGGCGTTGGCGGTGGAGAACGCAACGAAGATGTCGCCCGAGCTGTTCTCGCCGCGGCCGCCCATGCGGCCCACTCCGAGGGCGGCCCGGATCGCTATGCGCTTGAGTTGATGTGGCAGAAGCGGGGCGTCGGTGGCGACGACAATGATTATCGACCCGCTTCCGTCACCAGCAGCGGCAGAGGCATCGCCGTCCGAGCGACCGCCGGACGCCGTGCAACGGGCGAGACCCCGCAAGATGGATGTATCGGGGGTTGCCGCGCAGGGGAGCAGGTCTGGAATCTCCTCCCCGACCGGCACTCCAGCGATTCTCAGTTCCCGCCGCGCGCCATAGTTGCACTGCACCAGCACACCTAACGTGTAGCCGCCGGCAGCAGCGGTGAGCCGTCGCGACGCCGTTCCGATTCCCCCCTTGAAGCCATGGCAGCGCATTCCAGTTCCGCCGCCAACGTTTCCTTCGGTTACCGGACCGGCAGCAGCACCGTCCAGGGCCGACAGCACATGCTCCGGCTTCACGTGAAAGCCGTTGATGTCATTGAGGCCACCATCGTAGGTCTCGGCGACGACAGGTAGACCCCAGGGCTGCATGTTCGGCCGTTCGACGAGCCACTGAAGGATCGCGTCGCGCACCACGCCTACACTGTGTGTATTCGTTATGGCAATCGGACCTTCGAGCAGTCCCGATTCCTGCAACCAAGTGGTGCCGGTCATCTCCCCGTTGCCGTTCAGCGTGAACCAGGCACCGAACACTGGATCGGCGCTCGCCTTGCCGCGTGGGTGCACAACCGTAACCCCCGTGCGCACCGGACCCTGGCCCACAACCAGGGGCCCTCGTCCACGGATGAGCGTCGTGTGTCCTACCTCCACTCCCGGAACGTCGGTGATGGCGTTAAGCGGCCCCGTCACGCCGCCGATCAGCGCACTGATACCTAACGCATTGGCCCGAGCTCGCTCCTGAGCCGCCGCCGGCTGCGCTGCCGTTCCCGCAACCAGGGTGACGGCGGCCAATGCATGCATGATCGTGAGTTTCATGAGAGTCGTCTACCTGGCAAGAGTGGTTCTCACGCCATCCAGTTCGTCCCGGCCTCCCGATTCCATTTCGTCGTCACCTTGCGCATCCGCGTCCAGAACTCGATCGATCCGCGGCCGGTGATATCGCCCACGCCGAATGCCGAATCCCCCCAGCCGCCAAATCCGAATGGCTCGCGAGGCACCGGGACTCCGACGTTTACTCCAATCATCCCAGCCGTCGCCCGCCCGGCGACGTAGCTGGCCGTGGCCCCTCGCTCGGTGTAGACGGCGGCAGCATTTCCGAATGGCGAGCTCGATTCAATGGCGAGGGCCTCGTCGAGGTCCTTGCTGCGGATAATTGCCAGCACCGGTCCGAAAACTTCTTCGCGCGCAATGCGCATGTCGGGCCTAACGTTATCCAGGACCGTCGCCCCCACGTAAAACCCGCCTTCACGCCCGGGCACGCTGACGCCGCGGCCGTCGAGAAGCACCTGCGCACCGGCCTCTTCCGCTTCGGTGATGTACCGCTCGATTCGGTCATGTGCCTCGCGAGTAATCGCCGGGCCCAGCGTGTCGCCGGGTACGAGCTGCCGCGCGTGACCCACGATCCGATCGACGATATCGCCGGTGTCGGCTACCGCAACCATCACCGACGCCGCCATGCACCGTTGCCCGGTACAACCGGACATCGAGGCGGCAACGTTGGCGGCCGTCAGTTCCGGCTCGGCATCGGGTACTACGATCAGGTGATTCTTCGCACCACCGAGCGCGAGCACCCGCTTGAGGCTCGCCGAGCCGCGCCGATATACCTGTTGCGCGGCGCGCGTGGACCCGACGAATGTGAGCGCCGCGATGCCAGGGTGATCGCACAGCGCCTCACCGGTCGCCGGCCCGCCGTGGACAATGTTGAAAACACCGGGAGGAAGTCCGGCCAGCTCTAGTAGCTCGGCGATTCGCCCCGCACTGAGCGGTACCAGCTCCGAAGGCTTGAGGATGAAGCAATTGCCGAGGGCAATGGCGTTAGGAATAGTCCAATGCGGCACCATGCTCGGAAAATTGAAAGGCACGATCGACGCGACAATGCCAACCGGGACTCGTTCTGAGCGGCACTCGACTCCCGAGCTCACCTCCAGTACCTCGCCGGTCGCCAGCTGCGGAAGAGAGCAGGCGAACTCGGTCAGTTCGATGGCCTTGAGAACCTCGGCGCGCGCTTCGGACATCACCTTTCCGTGCTCCCTGACGATGAGGGAGCTCAGCTCATCGAGGTGCTGCTCGAGCAGTGCGCGATACCGATAAAAGATCTGTACCCTTTCACGGATGGGGCGCGCTGACCATTTGGGGAACTCGGCGCGCGCCGCTGCAACCGCCGCTTCCACTGCCGAGGGAGGTGAGAGCGGCGTGCGGGCAATCACATATCCGGTCGCCGGGTCATGCACATCGATCAGCGGGCCGCCCGATTCGACCCACTGCCCACCGATGTAGTTGAGCACGACGGGCGGGCCCGGTTGCGGCCCTACGCCGGTAACGGCGTCAGGGGAGTGAGTCGCAGTCATGGGAGCCGGAATGAATGATAGTCAGGCAGTGCTTCGGCCTTCCATTTCCGCCTGAAGGGCGAAGAACTCGAGCAGGTCCTTGAGCGAAAGTATGCCGACGAGTGTGCCATTCTCCGCCACCAGCATCCGCGCGCGGCGGCCTCGCCGCATTGCGTGAAGCGCGTCGAGAGCGTCGGCGTCGGGATGAATGGTGTTCTCCACCGAACACGCGCGAGCGATATCGGCGACTGTTCGATGGCGCCAGTCTGCAGGCGGAAGCGTCTTTAGATCCTCAGTCGAAACGCAACCCGTCAGGATTCCCTCATCCACGACCGGATAGAGCTTGTGCTGGTGCCGGGCGATCACGTCGTCGACCAGCGATTGAAGATTGAGCCAGCTAGGCACTGACACCGCTTCGCTCCGAAGGAACGCTCGATCTGGCTCGCCCTCGAGTGCGCGCCGAAGCAGAACCTGCTGGTATGATGAACTTGCGGCATTTCTCACGAACAGTCCGATGAGCGCCAGCCACATCCCGCCGATGAACTCGCCTTTCGCCACGACCATGTAGACACCACCGACGATCAGCAGAAGCCCGAACACGTTTCCCACCGCGGCAGCCGTGCGCGTAGCGCGACGAAGATTCTTCCACTTGTGCCAGAGCGCCGCGCGCAAAATACGCCCTCCATCCAATGGGAAGGCGGGCACAAGGTTGAAAATTGCAAGCACGATGTTGATCGACGCCAGATAGTTGAGCAGCGCGGCGAGCGGGGCAGGCAACGGAAGAAAAAAGCTAACGACAAGGAGCAAAATGCCGAGCGCGAAACTAGCGACCGGCCCGGCGCCTGCCATCAGGAACTCCGCCTTGGCGCTCGGCGGTTCAGCGTCCATTTCGGCCACTCCGCCAAAGATGAACAACGTGATTCCGCGCATCGGAATAGCGTTTCGTCTGGCCACGACTGCGTGCGATACCTCGTGCGCCACTATGGAGATGAACAGTCCTATCGCGCCTCCCACGCCCAGCAGCCAGTAGGTGAGAGCCGAGAAATTGGGAAGCATGACGGGGAAGAAGCTCGTCGCAAGTGACCACGTTACGAGCACGGCAAGAATGAACCAGCTGGGATCCAGCCGGATCTTGAATCCGTAGATCGTGAAAAGGTGGATGCGCTTGCCGAACATCGTGGATCTGGGAGAGGTGGGGAGTCGCGCCGGGAACCGGTGCCCGGGAAATCAAGATAACCTGATCAACACTCGTTCCGAGCTGACCTGACGACCGACTGCTACACGGTGAGCCAGACGGCGCCGTCACGTTCTTCCACCGCGTAAGTCGTTATGGGCTGCTCGGCTGGTCCGGCGCATACTGCTCCGGTTTTAGCGTTGAACTGGGAGCCGTGCCATGGGCATGTAACGGTACCGCAGGTAATCAACCCGCCGGCGAGCGACGCCCCCTTGTGGGTGCAACCGTCGCTAAAGGCACGGTAGCCGTCCTCAACGCGCGCAAGCACGATTCGACGCTCGCCAATGTGCAGCAGCTTCATCTGATCGATCTCGAGTTCATCCCCAGTGGCCACTTTCGCCGGTTTGCCCGCGCTCGCTTCGATACGGGCCTCTTTCCATTTTCCGGCTCGCGCATAGCGGTGGTCCACGCCGATCTGATTTCGGTAGACAAGCGTGCCTCCCATCCATCCACCGGCGCAGAGCAGCGCAACGGCACCACCTTCCACAACGAGAACGATCGGATCTGGCGCGACGCTCGCCGATCCGCGAACGAACGCAGTTATGGCGAATAAGGCAACAGCGCCCAGGTTCACTAGCATGTGCTTGGTTGCGCGACTCTTGCCGGAACTGTTGGGCGGTACCGTACCCAGGTAGTCGATGAACCCCGGGATCGCCGCCAGGAGCGCGAATGCAATCCCCGCGCGCGCCAGATGGGCTCCCGTGGTCCACCAGTCGGGGTCGCCGAGCCAGCGGCCAGCCACGTCGAAGGCGAATGCTCCTGTGAGGAAAGCAAAGGGGAAGGGGATCAGCATCGCGTGCAGCGGATGGCCCTTGAAGCTGGCTCTGGAGCGCATGGGAGGTCGCGGGGTCGGGTCGGGGGTCAGGATCGAGGGTCGGGGGAGTTCGGGGGTTTGAGGTCGTGGGAGTGTAGTTGCGCCAAGGCGCTGTTGCCAGCACTTTGAGCAAGGGACTCGGGGTTGCGGCCGCTCCGGGTCTCCACCCTACCACGCCCTCGGAACTCTCCTCCCTGACCGTGATCGCTTTCTTCGTGGCGTGCGCTGCCCTTGGCGGCGTTATTCTCGTTCTCCAGCTCGTCCTCGGCGTCGTAGGTGGCGATCATGCTGACCACAACGCGCACGGGCATCTGGACGACGGCCTGGACTTGATGAGCGTTCGGTCGCTCTCCGCCGCCACGGCCTTTTTTGGCGTGGCCGGAGCGGGCGCGTTGACGTCGGGTTGGCCGCTGATACTGGCGCTGGGGGTGGCGATCGTCTCCGGACTGGCCGCGATGGTGTCCGTTGCCTATCTAATGAGAATGATGCGCAGTTTCGAGTCGGACGGCTCCGAAAAGATCGAAAGCGCGCTCGGACAGACGGCCACCGTCTATCTTCGTATTCCCGGCGAGCGAGCAGGCGCCGGCAAGGTGCACGTCCCGATGCAGGGCCGCACGGTGGAATTTCAGGCAGTAACGCCGGGCGGTGAATTACCGTCAGGAAGCATTGTAGTGGTGCGCGACATCGTCGGGCCCGATACGGTTGAAGTCGTCTCTCAATCCGCTGGAGAATTGATCGATGGAATTCTATAACGCGCTGACCCTTCTGCAGGACGGGTTTTC
>JBGTNB010000130.1:0-1906 GCA_041743285.1 Gemmatimonadaceae bacterium | reverse complement strand
TTCAAAGTGTGTTCGGCAGGTTCTAGACGCCGAGGCTCTCGAGTCGGATTCTAGGTGGCTTCCCGCACCGCTTTTTCACCGAGAGGACCGATGACCAGGTTTGCGATTGGGGCCTTGATATCAGCCATGCTGGCCGTTTCGCCGCGCGCTTCTGCTCAGGATCCGTCTACTGCAACGCTGCGCGACCTCGCTTTCATGGCCGGCTGCTGGCGGGGTGACTTCGCCAACGACGCCGCGCTGGAGGAGTTCTACACACAACCCTCCGACAACCTGATCCTCGGATTGTCACGGTTCATGCGCGGCAACCGCGCGGTGCAGCATGAGTTCAGCCGCATTACGGCGGACTCGTCGGGTATCACGCTGCTGCCGTTCCCGGGAGGTAAGCCATCCGAGCACGCATTCCGCCTGACGAGTTTCGGGCGCGGCCGCGCCCTGTTCGAAGCGCCGGAACACGACTTCCCCAAGCGGATACGTTATTCGAAGGGCAACGATGGATTTCTCACGGCGCGCATCGACGGCGGGGAGGGCGACTCGCGAGTGCAGGAATGGCGGATGCGGCAGGTTGGCTGCGAGCGTTAACCGCCAGTTAGGCTCAGTCAGACCTGCGCAGCACGTAATGCCCGCCCCCGCTGTCGATACGCACCACGGTGGCAGGGCCGGCGTCGCCGCTGCGCTGAAAGGTGGCAAGCTGCCCCCCGATCGCGAACGTCAGCCCCTCCACCCATGCCAGCCGCACCGCATTGCCGTCGTTTATGGCCGCAGTGAGGACGTCCCCGGTCGCCGTGACCTTGACCGTCATCGGCCGGCCGCGAGCCGGACCGCTATAACTGCCGACCAGCTGCGTGGCGTCTCCCGCGAATCTCGGGCGCTCGATAGGCGCCGCGGGCAGCAGCACGTCCACCATTTCGGTGGCGATCGCCGCCGGCGACAGATTGCCCGTGGTATTCACCAGCACCACGACGTAGAGATCCTCATCCGGATAGTAGCGGCTGTCGGAGACGAACCCGAAGATCCCGCCGCCATGGTGAATGGCCGGCCGGCCACGGGAATCGGGCGTTCGGGAGAGCCCCATCGCATAACGAACAGGAGTACCGTCCTCGAGCTTCCCCGGCGTGATCATCTCCTGGTAGGAGGCGGCCGGCAACACCTTGCCGCCGTGCAACGCGCGCAGCCAGGTTACCATGTCCCCGACAGTGGAGCACAGTGAACCCGCCGAGTATGGCCAGGTGTGGTCGATGTATGGAGCGCCGGTCAGCCCGTCGCGCGAAAGCGTGTAGCCGCGCGCACGCCTCGGGACGACCTCGCTGTTCGAGCAATAGCTGGAACGGTCCATTCCCAGCCTGGCGAAAAGATTCTTCTCGACGTATTCCTCGTAAGGCATACCGCTCGCCTTCCCGACGATCAGGCCGAGCAGAAAATAGGCGGAGTTGTTGTAGATGAGTGCCTGGCCGGGAGTGAAGTCGAACGGCTCGGCCGCGATACGCGCGACCAGGCTGTCTCTCGGCAGATCGCGCGTCAGGATCTCGCGGAATGACTCCATCTCCGTGTATCCCCTTATACCCGACGTGTGGTCGAGCAGCCGGCGAACCGGGATACGGTGACCCTGCGTAGGATAGTCCGGCAGGTACTTGGTGATATCGGCGTCCAGATCGATCTTGCCCTGATCGCGAAGCTGGAGGACTGCCGCGGCGGTGAACTGTTTGGTGATCGAGCCGATCTCGAATACCGCATCGCTCGGCATCGGGATGTCCCACGCCAGGTCAGCCTTCCCGTAACCCTTCATGAGCAGCGTGTCCGACCCTTTCACGACGGCAACCGCCAGCCCCGCCACGCGTCCCTCAATCACCGGCGAATGCGCAATGGAATCCATGAGCCGCACCTTGTCGGCGCGAGTCGTCTGGGCTTT
>JBGTNB010000129.1:0-7432 GCA_041743285.1 Gemmatimonadaceae bacterium | reverse complement strand
AGATTCCCCCAGTTGTTTACTATCAGAAGCAGCGATTCCCGCAGATTCTAGATGCGGGCAAGTTCCAAGGAGTTTTCCGAGGGCCTGGCATTCGTGCCGGTCCTTTTTTTATGCTCCTTTCGCTGACTTCGACGGGCGGTCGCCCGGCTTGGTGGAACAAATACATCGTGAGGTATTCTCACGAGCAACGCGTGATCGGTTGGGACGGCATGCCCGCGACTCCGACCACGACACAACACAGGAGTAGGACATGCGTACGACCGGTACCGTCAAGTGGTTCAACGATGCGAAGGGCTTCGGCTTTGTGACGCCGGAGGATGGTTCGAAGGATTGCTTCGTCCATCACTCGGCCATTCAGGGCTCGGGGTTCAAGTCTCTCGCCGAAGGCGAGCGCGTCGAGTTCGACGTGGTGCAGGGCGCTAAGGGCCCGGCTGCAGAGAACGTCACCAAGATTGGCCGCTAGGCGGATCGCCGTAGAGTAATCTGCGGCACCACACGAAGAACGGCCGGTTCGCTAACGCGAGCCGGCCGTTTTCGCATCCATTCCACCCCTATTTCTCGCATTTCGCAATTCGCATTTCTGTCATCTGCCACGGCCGGCGCTCCGGCCCCCCCTTCCCTTGACTGGCCTTGTACCTCTGGCTCCCTGCGCCTCGCGTCGCTGTTTTTTCGCTGCGGAGCGCGCGCGATCGTCGGCCTTCTTGGCTCGAATCGCGGCAATACGCTCACCGATGGGAATCTCCAGCTTCGCGTCCGGTGCCGCACCGTAGTCGAAGTCAGGGAGGATGACCCGCGGCAGCCGCTTTCCTACCGCGCGCTCGATGTTTCGGAGGTCACCCTCCTCTTCACGCGCCACGAATGTGAACGCATCCCCTATTTGCTCCGCGCGCGCCGTACGACCGACCCGGTGAATGTAGTCCTCCGCGACGACCGGAACGTCAAAGTTCACGACGTGCTCCAGTGCCTCGACATCGATTCCACGGGCGGCGATGTCGGTGGCGACGAGCACGTCGTAGCTGCCATCCTTGAACTTGGCCAGTGCCTGCGTGCGTTGCGCCTGCGAACGATTGCCATGTATGCGGTCGCACGAGATCGAGTTCTTGAGGAGAAATTTCGTCAGGCGGTCGGCGCGGTGCTTCGTGCGGGTGAACACGAGTGCCTGTTCAATGTCTCCGCGCTGCAGCAAGGCAAGTAGCAGAGAGGGCTTGAGCTCCTGAGCAACCGGATACACAGCCTGCGTAATCCCCACCGCCGGTGCGGCACGCCGGCCGAGATTGATCACCGCCGGATCGCGCAGCATCTCGCGCGTCAACTTTGCGATCGGGTCGGGCATCGTGGCGCTGAAGAACAGTGTTTGTCGCTTGGCCGGCACGTGGCGCAGCACGCGCTTGATGTCCGGGAGAAAGCCCATGTCGAGCATGCGGTCGGCTTCGTCGAGCACCAGGTGCTCCAGTTTGCCCAGGTTGGCGTACGACGATCTGAGATGATCGAGCAGCCGGCCCGGAGTTGCAATCAGGACGTCCACACCGCTGCGAAATGCATGCTCCTGCGGACCCATGCCCACACCACCGAATATCGCGGCCGAGGTAATTGGAGTGTGGACGGCGAGCTCGCTCAGATCTTCGTGGATTTGCGCAGCAAGCTCACGAGTGGGTGTCAGTACGAGCGCGCGGGTAGTGCCGCGCGGCTTGTCCATCAAACGGTGCAGAATGGGGAGCAGGAACGCCGCGGTCTTACCGCTTCCCGTCATCGCACAAGCAAGCACGTCGCGCCCTTCGAGCGCCGGCGGAATAGCGTCCAACTGAATGGGGGTAGGCTGCGCGAACCCCAGCTCCTTGATACCGCGAAGCAGATTCGCGTGCAACTTCAACTTACTGAACGGCACTGAATATCCTTTTGTCGAGAAGCGGCCACCGGGATTTCCGATTGGTCCATGAAGGCGGACTCGCTATGCGGACCGGCTCCGGCAGATGCGCGAGAAAAAAAAACGCGCACCCGCACCAGGAAATCTAACGTCTGGGAATCCGCGCAGACTCGAGTATCCGAATGCCGGGCAAATCTGCCCGCGCCGAAGCCACGAGCTCTGCGGCCACGTCGCGTGCCGGAACCGGCCGGAATTTCGGGGGAGTAATCCACGCCAGGCGCTTGGCGGCTTCCTCGCCGAAGCGGCGGTTTTCCCTCTCTCCAATCAGCGTAGACGGTCGCAGAATAGTGAGGCTGGCAAAATGCATCGCCTCGAGCGCTTCCTCCACCTCTCCCTTCACGCGGGTGTACAGGAACCGCGACCGTGGGTTGGCTCCGATCGAGCTTACGAGAAGGCAGTGGCGCGCGCCGCGCTCCAGTCCCAGGCGAGCGGCGGCTACCGTATAGTCGTGATCCACACGGCGGAACTGCTCCGGCGATCCAGCCTGCCGAATGGTCGTGCCGAGCGCGCAAATGACTTGGTCGACCTTGAAGTCCCCGCCATCTCGCTCGAGGTGATCGAAGTCGGTGAGCCGAAGGTCCAGCTTCGGCGACTCGTAAGGCAGTGGGCGCCTGGCGAGTGCTACGATCCGCGATACCGATTCATCGTCGAGCAGGCGTCGAACCGTCTCTGCACCAACGAGTCCGGTGGCGCCCGCAATCAGAACACGACGTGGCCTGTCGACCGCCGCCTGTGCACTCACCGAGCGCGGCAAGGGGTGCGCACGGAGCCATGATAGCTCACGTCCACTCGGTAATCCGGTTTCCTTCCTTGTCGGTGAATGAGCCGGTAACGACCATGATGAAGTCGATGATGGCCCAGATGCCCAGTCCGCCGAGTGTCAGCAGTTGCAGAACGCCAGTGCCCTTTTTCCCGACGTAGAATCGATGCACACCGAACACGCCGAAGAAAAACGAGAGGAGTGCTGCGGGAAGGATGCGCTTCTCCGAATGGCCTGCCGGAACGAGTGACGGCTGCTGCGCGCCGCAGCGGTAACAGCTGGACGTGTTGACGTCCAGCAGCGTGCCACAGGTGTGGCAGTACTTGGTGCGGCGTTCGAGGGCGGAGAAGGTCATCTTGTTGCAAGTCTGTAGGCGGGCGAACGAAGTCCACTCTCACCAAAGTGCACAGGCGGGACGAGCGCGTCCAGACGTTCGCGCAACCTGCGCGCGTCATGGGGGCGTGAACCTTGGCGTCATTGTCGAAATAGACGTAGACGTCGCGCCCCGCCACCGCCCATTGGCGCACCCGCCGTGCCCATGAATCCAGCTCCTCGTCAGAGTAACCGCTTACGTAGAGCTCACCTCCTTCTCCCATTTTTCGAACGTGGCTGGCGACTCGAGACTATAGAACGTGCCGTTGATCTCGACCGAGTCGAAGGATTGCGCGGCGTAAGTCAGCCAGGCGCGTCGGGGCAGGACTTCGGGGTAGAACGCGCCGCGCCACGGGGCGTAATCGTAGCCGGAGATTCCAACGCGTATGCGTCCCAGTCGCTTCGACCCTCTTTTCCGAACGGCCATGGCGCAATTTCTCAGGCATGATGACGGCCACGACCGCGGAGAATCCCATCAAGTCGCGTTCGGGTGACGCGGCGACGTGGTGCCCGCGACTGCGCGCAGCACGTCGTCGAATGGGAGCGCGTCGAATGGATTGGCCGTACGGTGCAGCATGGCGACGACCCCTTTCCGATCTATCACCACCGTGCCGCTCTGCCTGACGATTGCCAACACCCGCTCGTATCCGAACAGCAAGAAGACGTTCAACCGCGGATCCCCGAATAGCGGGAACGAAAGTCCGAGCATGCTGCGGACGCGCGAGGCGGCGGAATCGCTCCCCGGTCCAACTCCCACTACTCTAGCGCCGTACTCGCGCAATTGATCCGACTTCCGCTCCAACTGGGCGGTGTGCCAAAGGCACTGCGTTCAGGTGAAGGCGCGAAGAAGAAACAGAATCACCGGACTTCCCTGCTGCTCCGCTATGAACGAGAGAGCGGGATGGCTTCCGGACTCGACCTCCGGAAGCGCGTCGCCGGGGCGCAGTGGCATCTTGCTACGCCAGCTTGAAGTGTGGGTTCTCGATGACACCGAGCAGGTTACCGAACGGATCCCGCACGGCGCCGATCCGAATGCCTTCACCCACATCCTGAATCGGTTCGACGGCAGCTGCGCCGAGCGAGATCAGCCGGGCGTACGCGCCATCTGCGTCGGTGACTCCCCAATATGCTACCCCGGCCTCGGCGCGCTCCAGCGACGATTCGCTGTCAGGCGTGATGCCGAGCTCGAAGCCCGCGACGTTGAACCCCACGTAGAACGGTTCGTCGAAGTAGGGTGCGAATCCAAGTACGTCCGTGTACCAGGCCTTGGCAGCCGCCAGATCAACGGCAGTGTACTTGGCAGTTCGCAGCCCGAGAAACGGCCCTAGTGGCGGATTGGTCAAAACAGAATCCACGAAGCTATTGCGAGCGGAATCCAACCGATAATCGCCGTGAGTATTGCCCGTCCGGTGCTGAAATCGAGCGCCTGGCGAATGGCGATGATGCCGGCGACCAGCATCCAGATGCCGACAACCGCCTGCACGAGCCCTCCGAGCAGCGGAATGATTCCCAGAACGAGAAGGACGCCAGGCGCCTGCGCGAAGCCGAGCGTGCGCAGAAGCTCGCCCCAAGTGGCCGTTCCGCCGAACACTTTGTCGCCAATGAAGTAGGTGATGCCCGCCCAAAGCACCCAGCCTACTATCGCCGACAAAAGACCGGTAACGATCCCAATGCCACCGTCGCCCAGGTGGCCGATCGCCGATGCGACGGCAACGATGGCAACGACGAGCGCAGCCTGACCGGTCGCCGATTGATCCGCCTCCACTTCCTCGTAGGTGTTCACATCGAGCCGGGCGGCGCCGATCATGCGATCGACGATCCCGCGTTGCGTTCCGATCTCCATGGGTCTTCTCCGTTTGGGGGGCTCACCGGGAATCCGGCAAAGGTAATGCCGAGCTGAGCCTCGCGCGATCCGGGGCCGGCGGCCGGTGCATAACGAGGTGGGGTCGGGGTCGAGGGTTCAGGATGGAGTGCGCTTTGCGCGCAGGTGGCAGGCCTCTTCCCTCGTCCCTTCTCCCTCGACCCCCGACCCCCGACCCTCGACCCCCGATTCACCGTCACTTGATCCAGTGGCCCAGACGTCCCCAGCGAATGTCCGTAATGAAAGGCACCGGGCTGTCGCTTCCTTCCTTCTCGTAAGAGAAGTAAATGAACATTGGCTTGCCGCGCACGTTTTGGCGCGGGACGAAGCCGTAATAGCGTGCATCCTTGGAGTTGTACCGATTGTCGCCGAGCGCAAAGAATCGCCCGTCGGGGACTATCATAGGTCCCCAGTTGTCCAGCGATGGGTGCTCGATGGGGGCGCCAAACCGTGACCCGCGAAGAGCGAAACTGCGCATCCAGGAAAACGTCTCGTGAGGATAATCGACGTAATCTCCGGGATCGGGGGCCCCATATCCCAGTCGCTGTGCAATGCCGTTCAGATGCAGCAGCCCATCGCGCATGTAGATCGTGTCTCCGGCCACCGCCACCACGCGTTTGACTACGGTAGGCGTCGGATCCCATGGCTGATCCAGTTGAGGCGGCGACTCGTATATCGCGATGTCACCGCGCTTGGGGTCCGTGTATCCCGGAAGCGAGAGATCGGTGAACGGAATGTGCGGACCATACGCCAGCTTGTTCACGAACAGAAAGTCGCCGACCAGCATCGCCGGCACCATGCTCTCCGACGGTATTCGGTACGCCTCCATGAAAAACGTCCGGATGAACAGAAAAATGGCGACGATCGGAAGGATTCCCCGTACGAACTCGCTGGCTGAGCCCTTCAACTTGCTGCTTCCGCCCTTGCCGCGAGCGGCGGCGACGACCCCCGCTTTGGATGACGGGGGTGAGGCGCGCTTCTTCTTCGAAGCCACTGGCATATGGGTAAGGGAGTGTGATTGGTGCAGGAATTCTCGCCAGCGCGACGGCCGGCGCAAAGGGGCGAGGCTACGGCACGCCGCTGGATCGATCCGCGGGTACAAGAAGAATACGCCCGGGGGCGGACCCGTGTTTCTCCACTCGGTATCCCGCACTCCGCGCCACCGATCCGACTTCCTCAATGGAGCTCATGCGGATGATTCCAGCCCATGACGCATAGCGCATGGGCTCACCCGTGTAACCGACCGCTCCGAAACGTACGTAGAGGCGACGCATGAACTCACGCACGCGCGCCACGAGGCTGCCAGGCAGTTCGGGGTCGACCAGCTCATCGAAGCTGAGCACCACCGGTGCACGCGGATTGAGTTTTCTCAAGGCTGCCATGAGAGCAAGGCGGTCGGCGTCACTCACCACGAGCGACAGACTTCCCCATCCAAGGAGCACGCCATCGAAGGGCGTTGTAAATGCCGGGTCGAGCGGGGAGGGCGCACCAGCGGCCACGCTTACCACATCTTCGTAGGAGGCGCAGACGAGAATGACACCGCGCTCCGCCAGCAGGGGCGCACCCACACGAACGAGTTCGGCGGAGGGATCGAACGCAAAGACCGAGTATCCTCGATCGGCGAGCACAGTGGCTTCGCGGCCGCCTCCAGCACCGCCGACGAGCAGGCGTCCCTGCTGCGGGAATGGGGACACGAGCATCTCACACTCCCAGTAGAACAGGCCTTGCGCGAAAGTGTTACCGCCGGGAAGGTAGGTTTTTTGCCGATCGAACAGTGCCGACGTTAGGCGCGTGCGATCTTCCGGCCTCGTCCAGGCGATCGCGGTCTCGTCCCGGATTGCCCCAACGAGCCGCGCGCCGCGTTCTGCCCGATTGGCGACTGCGTCGAGCACCCGCAGCCACAGAGGGATGCGATTGTCGCTCACCCTAAGGAACACATGACAAAGGGCGCACCCGGTACGAGTGCGCCCTCGGAATTCCCAGTGACGATCAGACTCAGGGGTTGGACAGGTGCTTATTGACCTGCTTCGTCATCTCGAACATGGAGATCTTGCTCTTGCCACCGAACACCGGGCGAAGCTTCTCGTCGGCGTTGATCATGCGGCGTTCCTTGGGATCCTGGAGGTTGTTCTTCTTGATGTACGCCCAGATCTTTTTCGTGACCTCGGTGCGAGGCATAGGGCTGTTTCCGACGACTGCCGCGAGATCCGAGCTGGGCTTCATGGGCTTCATGAACGCCGGATTCGGTGCCCGCTTCTTGGTCGCCTTCTTCGCGGGAGCCTTCTTCGCGGCCTTCCTCGCAGGGGCCTTCTTGGCGGCGGCTTTCCTGGTGGTCTTCTTGCTCGCCTTCTTTCCAGCCTTCTTCGCGCTGCCCTTCTTTGCGCCCTTCTTGGCAGTGGCCATCGATTGATTCTCCCGGGGTAAATGGAGCATTACGTCTCTGGGAATACACATCCATCGCGCCACAAAGTAAATGCACTAGAGGCGTACGCAATAGGCATCATCACCTTTTTCT
>JBGTNB010000128.1:0-1858 GCA_041743285.1 Gemmatimonadaceae bacterium | reverse complement strand
AGCCCGCGCCGCGGTCGCTGGCGCCCGATTCGTAAAGCGGCGTCGGCGCGCTGCCGCTCGCGCCAGGCGCAACGGCCGCTGGCGACCGATGCAACAGTCGGACATCCCTTGCGATAGAGTATGAGCTGCAGTATGATGTGGTATGACATTAGTATGAGGACCAGTGCCACTCTCTCGCGTGACCGTCACGCTTCCGCCAGAAGTCGTCTCCGCCGCCGATGATCTCGCCGATCGCCGCGGAACTTCGAGAAGCGCCGTCCTTGCCGAGGCGCTGCAGAAATATGTCCGGGAGATGAACCAGGCCCAGCCAACCAGCCGAGTGTCTGAACCGGCGGGTGCCTACATGAGTGCGGTGCCAGACGCGGCGTTGCTCTCCGAACTGAGTCGCCGCCTGGGCGTCGTCACGCAGAGCGAGACCGGGGCGCCACCGCCGGGACCGAACGAGCCTCGCATCCGATTCGACCGGGACCGGCTCGCTGCAGTCTGCAGCCGGTACCACGTTCAGAAACTCTCCCTCTTCGGCTCTGTCCTCACGGACACGTTCGGGCCCGGCAGCGATGTCGATGTCCTCGTGCAGTTTGAGGCCGGGCGCACTCCTGGCCTGGCGATCATCGACATCGAGGACCAACTGTCCGCCGTCTTCGGTGGACGGCGAGTCGACCTCGTCACCGATCGGTCGCTCCACCCACGCATCCGCGAGCATGTTCTGGCGAGCGCGGCGCTCCAGTTTGCCGCATAACGACGCGCTCTACCTCGCGCATATGCTCGACACCGCGCGAAAAGCAGCCAGCAAGGTGCGAAACGTCTCCTTCGAGGAGTTCTCGGCCGACGAAAACCTTCACCTCGCTTGCCTTCATCTCGTGCAGACGGTCGGGGAAGCGGCCGCTCGCGTCTCGGCCGAGACTCGCGCTCGATGGGCCGACATCCCCTGGCGCCAGATCACCGGGATGCGACACCGGATCGTGCATAATTATCTCGATGTGGATCTCGAGATCGTCTGGCAGGTGATCAGGGGAGACCTGCCGGACCTCATTGCCGGCCTCGAACGTGTGATTGCGGGGGAATGAGCCGACCGAGCTCTCCGCGACGATTCTCACTCGTTATGACATCGGCATTCTCCGCGGCGCCGCGTCAGCTGAATCGCCCGAAGCTCGCCGCCGAAAGGATAGGCGGTTACGCCCCGAACCGACCCCGAAGCATCTCCCGGAGATCCACGATCTGCCCACCCGATGCCGTCTCGCCAGCCCTGCGCGCGTCAGCGGGCGCGGGACCGGCCGACCGTCGCTGCATTCTCTTTCGCACGTCCGGATCGATGAACCGCGACAGCTGCGCCATCGAGTAGTCCTGTCCCCACCGCGACGAGTACACGTTCACCGGAAACACCACGTGCAGCGCCTTGCGCGCCCGCGTCATCGCCACGTACATCAGCCGCCGCTCCTCCTCGGCCTCCTCCTCATCGCGTAAGGCCCGCGAAGATGGGAACCAGCCGTCCGCCGCCCAGATCAGGAACACCGCGTCCCACTCGCAACCCTTCGCGCTGTGCGCCGTGCTGAGGATCAGCAGGTCGTCCTCCCCCGTCGTCCCCTCCGCCAGATCCTGCGTCGAGCTCGGAGGCGCCAGCGCCAGCTCGGCGAGGAACACCGCCCGCTCCGGATGCCCCGCCGCGATCGACTCCAGTTGATCCAGGTCTGAGAGCCGAGGCTCGGGACGATCGTACTTGTCGCGCAGGATCGCGTCGTACATGGTGCGGATGCGCGCGATCTCCACCGCCAGCTCGCGGCTGCCTGACGAGGGGAGCACGCTGAGCTCCGCGAGCAGCACCGTCAGCTTCTCGACCGCCTCACGCGCGCGCGGCGGC
>JBGTNB010000127.1:0-2756 GCA_041743285.1 Gemmatimonadaceae bacterium | reverse complement strand
ACGGCAAAGAAGTTCGGCTCGAACCGGGCGAAATTCACTTCGCGGATCGACGTGACCCTCGTGGTCACTGGAATTCCCTGCACATCCCAGCGGATCGTATCGCCGATCACCACACCCAGATCCATGGCGATCTCCTGATCGAGCGACACCTCGTATATGCCGTCGCGCTCGCTGGCAACACCGGCCGTGAACCAGTTGCCGGCAACGATAGTTTCCGAGGCCGTGGCAGTGTCGCGGAAGCTCGAGCGATACTCCCGCCGGTGCGCCCAGGTGCGTTCCTCGCGCGACATGTCGTCAGGCGACACTCCGTTTACGGCGGCGATCCGCATCGGGATCACCGGCACCGTCTGCATTATCGGAGCGCCGGCGGCGCGCACGATCTCTTCCACACCTGACACCTGCTCGCGCTGGATGTCGAACAGCAGAAGGTTCGCGCGGGTGGCTTCGGTGCCGATATCCAACTGGCGAAGCACGTTGACCTGCACCAGGTACAGCGTGCTGAGAAGAAAGGCCCCGAATCCCAGCGCCAGCATCACCGCCCGGGTCTGGTTGGCCGGCCGGTAAAGGTTGGCGATGCCCTGCCTTACGACGAAAGGCCAGTGGTCGCGAAGGACCAGCCGGGCGACCTTGGCAAGCGCCGCGGCGCTCATCGTCAGGATGGCGATCGCTGCCGCCAGCGCACCGCTCATAAGAAGGCCTTCCCACACGTCATCCGTGCGCCGGATCGCCACGAAAACGACCGAGGCAACGAGCAGCAGCAATGCGCCGACCCGTGCGCCGTCCTTCCACAGCGAGGTCGGCGCGTCGCCAATGGCGCTCTGGCGGATGGCCGCAAGCGGCGACACCCGGCGCAATGCCAGCAGCGGTTCGAGGGCAAACAGCGTCGCGACGAGAACTCCTACCGTGAGCCCCGATAGCACCGCGACAGGCTCGAGCGTCGGTACCACGTCCACCGGCACGAACCCGCCGATTACCCTCGGCAAGGTGTACTGGAGGGCGATACCGGCGAGTGCGCCGGCCAGCGCGCCGGCAAGTCCCATCAGAGCCGCCTCGAGCACGTAAATCGCGAGCACCTGACGACTGGTCGCGCCCAGGCAGCGGAGCATCGCCGCAACCGGCCGTTTCTCCGAGACGAACGCGTGAATGGCGCTGGCAACGCCGATGCCGCCGAGCAGGAGCGCCACCAGCCCCACGATACCGAGAAAGCGGCGCAACTCGTCCACGCCGCGAGTCAGCGAGCGCCGCGTTTCGTCGACCGTCGTGGCGCGCAGTTCAAGTGTGTCGAATCTGGATTCGAGCGCGCTCTCGAACTCGTCAGCGTCCGCGCCATTCGACAGGCGGAGCATCGCGTCGTGATCCGATCTGCTTCCAAAGGTCAGCAGCCCCGTCTCCTGCACATACCTGTACGGGATGAAGAGCCGGGGCGCAAACATCGCGCTGAATTCCGGTTCTCCGGGAACGCTCTCCACCGAGCCGGCTACCCGGAATCTCAAAGAGCCTAGCGTGAGCGAGTCGCCTACCGAGGCGCCGAGCGAGAGCAGCAGTGCCGGATCGGCCATGGCGTTCCGGCCTTCATGGAGCGCATTCCAGGCACCGGCAGGCGTGGTGACTATGTCGCCATAGAAGGGGAATCCCGGCTCCACGCCACGCACCTGTGCGAGCCGCGTGGCGTCAGGTGCCGGCCCCGACGCCATCGACAGGAACGACGTTACGCGGGCAACCGTTATTCCGCTCGCGCGGAGCGAGTCGAGCAGCGTATCGACGCCGGGCTGGGGAACGTCTCGACTCGATAGGCGGACGTCGGCGCCAAGGATCGTCCGGGCTTGCGCTCGCACCGAACGGGTAACGTTGCCGGCGTAGGAGTCGATGGCGACCAGAGCGGCCACGCCGGCCGATATGGCCGACATGAACAGCAGCAGGCGCCGCCGCGTGTTGCGGCTTTCGCGCCAAGCCAGTCTCAGAACGCCGCGCCAAGCCCCGCTCATCGGTCGGCCGAAGCAGTCACGGGAGCGTCGTCAGGCGCGCCGGAGTCGGCCACCACAGCGCCATCGCGGAGCTGAATGACCCGCCCGGCCCGTCCGGCGAGTGCCGCGTCGTGAGTTACGAGCACCACCGTCGTGCCCGCTTCCCGATTGAGCGATTCGAGCAGCTCGACGATACGCCCGCCGGTGGCGGAGTCGAGGTTCCCCGTCGGCTCATCGGCGAATAGGATTCGGGGAGCGTTGGCGAAGGCGCGGGCGATAGCCACGCGTTGCTGCTCGCCGCCGGAAAGCTGGGACGGATAGTGGGTAGTGCGATCGCCCAGGCCCACGCGATCCAGCCACTCGCGGGCGATCCTCCCGGCGTGTGGCGCCCCTCGCAGCTCGAGTGGGACGCCTACGTTTTCTTCGGCGGTGAGCGTCGGGATCAATTGAAAGCTCTGGAAAACGAAGCCAACTTTCTCGGCCCGCAGCCGCGCGCGGTCGTCCTCGTCGAGAGTGGCCAGCGACCGGCCGTCGAGGATCACCTCGCCGCCTGATGGGGTATCGAGTCCGGCGAGGAGGCCAAGCAGCGTCGTTTTGCCGCTTCCCGAGGGGCCGACGATGGCGACCAGATCGCCATCGCCGATGGTGAATGAGACGTCTCGCAGCACCGTGAGATGGTGGGCGGCGCTTTGATATGACTTCGTGAGATTACGAGCGACGAGCATGACGATGATTGTTAGGCGTGCGATCCTGGTGGCGGCATGCGGCGCCGCGTGTACGGGCGAGCAGTCG
>JBGTNB010000126.1:0-9530 GCA_041743285.1 Gemmatimonadaceae bacterium | reverse complement strand
CGCAGCGCGGCCGGCGCAGGCGCCGGAGCGCCTTGCCCCGGGGTATGACGAGAGATACCTCGGCGTGACGCCACCACCGCCACTCGTCCAATCGATGCAGCTCGGTGCCTGGCGACTGCACGCAATCCAGGCGGGAGGCATCCAGCTCGACGGCGGCGCGATGTTCGGCGTCGTGCCCAAGCCACTCTGGTCGCGCCGCATCACGTCCGACGACCGCAACCGGATTCCGATGGGCATGCGGTGCCTGCTCATCGAGCACGACGTGGGACCGGTGCTCATCGACACCGGGGCGGGGAACAAGGAAGATCCCAGATTCATGGATATCTACGGCATCGAGAACGCCGGCACCTCCGGACCCACGGCCCTCGAGGATGGTCTGCTCGAAGCCGCGGGCATTCGACCGGCCGACGTGACGATGGTGATCAATACTCACCTGCACTTCGATCATGCCGGCGGTAACACCTTGCGCGCGTCCGACGGCAGCTTGGCAGCGAGTTTTCCCAACGCCCGGTACGTAGTGCAACGCGGCGAGTACGAGTTCGCGACAAACACTAACGAGCGGACAGCGGCAAGCTATTTCACCGCGAACTACCAGCTGCTGTTCGAATCGGGGCAACTCGAACTCATCGAGGGCGAGACCGAGCTCCTTCCCGGGATTCAGCTTCTGCCGACTCCCGGCCACGTGCCGTTCCACCAGAGCGTGCTGCTCGAGTCGGGCGGCGAGAAGGCACTCTTTGCCGCTGACCTGGTACCTACCTCGCACCACCTGCCGTTGCCGTGGATCATGGGATACGATCTGGAGCCACTCGTCACGCTCGAGAGCAAGCGGCGGATCCTCGCCCGCGCAACCGCAGACGACTGGCTGATGATCTTCGAGCACGACGCCGCCGTGGCATGGGGAAAGATCGAGCACGACGGCAAGGGATACAGGCTTATTCATGGCTGATCCGCAGATCCATTCAGGTCACGTCGAATGGAGGGAACGGCGAGACGGACAGCTGGCAGCTTGATAGCTGACAGCTTTGAGCGGGTGCGCCGCCGCGATTGATGACGTAGTACGTGCAGGCTCGAAGCTCGACGCTGAACTGCTGTCAGTTCTCCGTCTCGTTGTTCTCCGCACATTGTCATGGTCCGGAGTACACTCGCAGCTCGAAGCTGGACAGCTGGTGGCTCTCTGTCTCGCTGTTCTCCATTCTCCGCCATGGTAGGGAACAGCCTCGCAGCTCAAAACTGAACGGCTGGACTGCTCTCCGTCTCTCTGTTCGCCCCTCTGCGGACCCCGCTTGACTGCCGCCGTCGGCGGTTCTAACTTCAGGCGTCACAATCAGGTAAGTGGAGCAGTGGGAACTGCTCCCACCCGTCGGCCTCTGCGTAAGCTGCGGAGTGTGCTGCCGGAGTTCGAGAATCCGGGCGCCCGGTGTAACCATCGGGGGCTCGTCTCGCGGACTCCGTAATTCGGGGCCGCGATTTTTCATCACGTTCAGGAGCCGTCGCCATTCAGGACGCCACAAAGCGCGTACGCGTCAATCAGCAGATCCGCATCAGTCCGCTGCGGGTCATCGCGCCCGACGGGGCGCAACTCGGAATCCTCGACCGGGACACGGCCCTAGCCGCCGCGCTCGAACGAGGGTTGGATCTGGTCGAAGTCGCGCCTCTCGCGCGGCCACCCGTGGTCCGCATCATGGACTACGGCAAGTACAAGTTCGAGCAGGCCAAGCAGGCGCGCCAGGCGAAGAAGAAGCAGCACATCAGACTGCTCAAAGAAGTGAAGTACAGGCCGGGTATCGATGACCACGACTTCGACACGAAGACGCGGCATGCCCGGCGGTTTCTCGAGGACGGGAACAAGGTCAAGGTGACCATGATGTTCCGCGGGCGCCAAGTGGCCCACCCCGAGTTAGGCAAGGCAGTGCTCGACCGCGTTGCCGCGGACCTGGCCGACCTCAGCAAGATCGAGGCGGATGCCAAGCTCGAGGGAAAGAACATGACGATGATTATCGCGCCGAAGTGAGGCGCCGGAGCTGATAGCCATGAAGATGAAAACCCACCGGGGTGCCGCGAAGCGATTCGAGGTCACCGCTTCCGGTAAAGTGAAGCGCAAACGCGCTTACAAGAGCCACATCCTGACGAAGAAGACGTCCAAGCGGAAGCGCCGACTCCGGCAGCCGGATTTGATCAAGACCACCGGCGACACCAAGCGCATGAAGCGCCTCATACAGGCGTAAGGAGCCGACAATGCCACGCGTAAGGTCAAATGTCGCGCGCCTGAAGCGCAAGAAGCAGATCATGAAGGCCGCCCGTGGTGCTTACGGCGGCCGCAGCAAGCTGTGGAAGGCCGCCAAGGAAAACGTCGAGCGCGGCTGGCGCTATGCCTATCGCGATCGCAAGAACAAGAAGCGCGATTTCCGCCGCCTCTGGATCGTGCGCATCAACGCCGCGGCGCGGCAGCACGAGCTGAGCTACAGCGTCTTCATCAACGGGCTCAAGCAGGCCGGCATCGAAGTCGACCGGAAGATCCTCGCCGATCTTGCCGTCCGCGATCCGCAGGCATTTACGGCGCTCGCCGAAAAGGCGCGCACCGCGATGTCGGCAGCGTAGCTCACCACGCAGCTAGTCATGCGGCAGCGCGACTCCGGTTTCGCTGCCGCGTCGTCGTTTTCAGCCCATGAGATTCTCGAATTCATGACCGTTCAGGAGTTCAACGCCACCGTCGGACACGTCGCGAGCGAGGGCGTCGCCAAGGTCGAGGCGGCCGCCTCCGCCGATGAGCTCGAGGCGTTGCGCACCGCACTACTCGGCCGCAAGAGCGGACGGTTGACCGCGCTCATGAAGGAGCTTCCGGCCCTCCCGCCTGACGAACGATGGAAGGCAGGGGCCGCCGTCAACGAGGCGAAGACGGCGCTCGAGCAGGCGTTCGAGGCCCGCAAGGCGGCGCTCACCGGCGATGGCCTCGGCGAGCCAGCCGAGGACCTGACGATGCCGGCCCGCCGAACCTGGCAGGGCGCCAAGCATCCCGTCACCGTCGTTATCGAGGAGATAACCGAGATCTTTCGCGATCTCGGCTTCACCGTCGCTACCGGGCCCGAAGCCGAGCTAGAGTGGTACAACTTCGGCGCGCTCAACTTTCCGCCAGACCATCCGGCGATGGACATGCACGACACCCTTTACCTGAACGACGAGGTGCTGCTCCGCACGCATACCTCGCCGGTGCAGGTACGCACGCTCCAGCAGTATCCACCGCCAATCCGAATTCTCGCGCCGGGCAACGCCTACCGCCGCGACTTCTTCGACGCTTCGCACGCGCCGATGTTCGCGCAGATCGAAGGACTCGCCATCGACGAAGGAACGAGCTTCGTGGATCTCAAGGCGACGCTCACCCACTTCGCGCGTCGTTTCTTCGGCTCGGCTCGCACGCGGTTCCGTCCGAGCTACTTCCCGTTCACGGAACCGTCGGCCGAAATGGACGTGGAGTGCGTGTTGTGCCATGGCTCGGGCTGCGCCAGCTGCAAGGGATCGGGCTGGATGGAGATACTCGGCTCGGGGATGGTGCACCCGGCGGTACTCGAGGCGTCAGGCGTGGATAGCGAGCGCTACACGGGGTGGGCGTTCGGCATGGGTCCGGCACGAGTCGCCATGCTGCGGCACGGCATTCCCGACATCCGCCTGCTTTACGACTCGGACATCCGCTTCCTGGAGCAGTGCGCCAAATGAACGCGTCGTACGCCTGGCTTCGCGCCATGGTACCGACCGGCCTGTCACCGCGTGCCCTCGCCGAGCTGCTAACGTCGCGCACGGCTACCGTCGACGGGCTGCGGCCGCTGCGCGCCGATCTCGAGCCTATCGTGATCGCTCGCGTGGTCGAGTGCGCCCGCCACCCCGGCTCTGATCACCTGTCGGTTACCAGAGTCGACGCCGGAGGTGAGCTCGTGGACGTAGTGTGCGGCGCCCCCAACGTGCGCGCCGGCGCAGTGTACCCGTTCGCGCCGGTCGGCACGGTAATGCCTAACGGGCTCAAGATCGAGAAGCGGAAGATCCGCGGCGCCGTTTCCGAAGGGATGCTCTGTTCGGCAAGCGAGCTCGGGCTGGGCGATGACCACGAAGGCATTCTCGAGCTGGACATCGACGTGCCCGCCGGTACGCCATTGCTTCAGGCGCTTTCGCTCGGCGACACGATCCTGGATGTGGATATCACGCCGAACCGACCCGATCTACTGTCCCACCTTGGGCTGGCAAGGGAGATAGCGGCTGCCGAAGGCGCGCCGGTCACGCTGCCCGCTTTCGCCGGCGGTGATGTGGGGCCCGGGCCGCAGATGACGCGAGCACCGAGGGAGGCGCAGGCTGGCGGTGTGCGGGTCTCGCTCGAAGACGCGGAGGGTTGCCCGCGCTACACAGGCGTGGTCATTCGCGGAGTGACGATTGGCCCGAGCCCGGACTGGATTGCCGACCGCATCCGCGCGGTCGGAGGCAGGCCTATCAACAACGTCGTCGATGCGACGAACTATCTGCTCCACGAGCTGGGGCAGCCCATGCACGCCTTCGATGCCGCCACGCTTGGCGGATCGGCGATCGTCATCAGGCGTGCTCGGGCCGGAGAAAGCCTGACGACGCTCGATGGCGTTTCGCGCGTGCTCGAGCCGTGGATGACCGTCATAGCCGACGGGGAAAGCGCCCAGGCGTTGGCTGGTGTAATGGGTGGCATCGACACCGAGGTCACCGAGCATACGACCGACATCTTTCTAGAGGTCGCTCACTTCGATGCGGCGAGCACCCGCCGCACTCGGCGCGCACTCGGCCTCTCTACCGATGCCAGCTACCGGTTCGAGCGTGGTACCGATCCGGAACTTCCACCGCACGCGCTCGCTCGCGCGGTGTCGCTGATTCGCGCGGTAGCCGGAGGCCGCATCGACGGCAGCGCTGTCGATCTTCATCCCAATCCACGCCAGCCGCTACACATCGAGCTGCGCACCGGCCGCGTGGCGCACCTGCTCGGCGAGACGGTGCCGCCTGACGACATTCGCCGCCACCTCGAGTCGGTCGGATTCGCCATGCACGGCCGTCGCGGAGATACGTTTGACGTTACCGTCCCGACCTGGCGCGCCGATGTGGAGCGCGAGGTCGATCTGATCGAGGAAGTCGCGAGACTGCACGGCTACAATCGTTTCTCCGATGAGCTGCGCCCGTATCGCCAGAGCACCGTGCCTACGCCCGATACCGAGCACGCCGCACGGCGCGTTCGCGAGGCACTCGTTGCCGAAGGCCTGTTCGAGACGCGCCCAATGCCTTTTGTTGCGGGCGGAGATGACACCCACGTGCGAGTGGCAAACCCGCTCGGCGAGAACGAGGCGCATCTGCGGACATCGCTGCTGGAGACGCTGGCTCGGCGCACGGAGTTCAATCTCGCTCTCATGCGCCGCACGGTGCGGCTGTTCGAGATCGGCGCCACCTTTGCCCGTGGCGCGGGAGTGCTGCCTCACGAGGAGCTGCGGGCAGCCGCGGTGATACTGGGTGACCGCAACCCGCCGCACTGGCGGGACGGAGCAGCGCCCGTCGTCGACGAGTGGGATGCGAAATGGATTGCCGAGGTAATCGCGCGTGCGGCGCACCCGCGAAGCGAGATCGAGCTGGAACCGGCGAAAGGGAGCACAGCCGACGGAGTGCTTTGGCGCGTTGTGGTCAGCGGTAAAGTAGTCGGGGAAGTTCGCCGGCTCGAGCTCGATGCGCCTCCCTGGGCCGCGCCAGCCTACGGCGTCGAGGTCACGCTGGCGGCGGTATCGGCCAAGCCCGTTGCACCGCACGGACAGGGCGCTGAGTACCGCGACCAGCCGAACGCTCCAACTACGGGGGCCGCCCCTGCTGTCCGCTACTTGCCGTTGCCATCCACGCCGGCCACCGGATTTGACATTGCGCTGGTTGTGCCCAACGATGTACCAGTCGCGCGAGTCGAGAGCTCGATCCGGCGTGGAATCGGTCCCCTCCTTGAGCGGCTGTCATTGTTGAGCGAGTTTCGTGGAGGCAGCGTGCCGGCAGGGTATCGCAGCGTTGCCTGGAGTCTCACGCTACGGCATCCCGAGCGAACGCTCGAGAGCCGGGAAGTGTCCGGTCGTCGCGACAAGATGCTGCGGATGCTGGAGGAAGAGCTTGGAATCAAACCACGAACGTCCTGAAGAGAGCGCGCTCCTCGAGCTTGAAACGGTGCTGCGCGCCATCGGCGAAGAGATGGTCGCGCTACGGCGCCGTGCTCAGATCGCCGAGTCCAAGGTGCGCGAACTGGAGCGCGGCGGGCAGCTCCCTCTGGACTCGATGTCGAGCGCCCCGCCAGCAGACGAGCGCGTGGACGATCTGGAAAAGGAAAACGGCGAGCTGCGCGGCCGGCTGGAATCCGCGCGCGACCGTGCAGCGCAGCTGGCCGACCGGCTCCGCTTTCTTCGGCAGCAGTACACCGACCCACAGGGGGGAGGTGAGCGTGTCCCGTAAGAACAGCGTGAAGGTGACTATCGCCGGCGAGGAGTACACGCTGCGCACAGATGCTCCACCTGAGCACACCCAAGCCGTAGCGGCGCACGTGGACGAAATAATCCGCAGCGTCATGCAAGGCGGGTCGGTCATAGAATCCCACCGGGCGGCGATCCTGGCGGCCATGCAGATCACTGATCAGCTCTTCCGCGAGCGGGCGTCGCGTGAAGAGACCACCGAGCGACTATCTTTGCTCGCTACCGAGGTACGTCGCTGGCTGCCGCCGGCGAGGCGGCACACCGACGACCAGACCTAGGAGTAAGCGGGAAAGGGGAGTGGGCAGACAGCGGGAAAAGGGAAACGGGAAAGGGGAAACGTGAAGGAATTCTTCAGCACGTTTCCCGTTTCCCGTTTACCGTTTCCCGCTTTTGTAGCCGTCCCCCCGTTTGCCTTTTGCCTTGGTGCGCGGTAGCTTCAGATCGAGTCCCCGCGAAGACCGTAGCTTCAAGGGAGACCGCGAGTTAGGAGCCCCGCTTCACGCCCTACGTCGGCGCGTTGCCGGGTTGCCGCTTCGGTTTCGCCCCCTTCGCGGTACCACGTAACCCCCGGCTGCGTTGCCGGGGTATCAAATAGATCATATATGAATGAGCCCGTCATCCAGGCCGCACTTGGCGTAGTTGCCCTCATCGCCATCGCGGCATTTTTCTTTTGGGGGCGCAAGCTGGGGCAGTCGAACGAACGTGCCGCGCAGGTCGCTGCAAGGACGTCGGCGGAAGAAACCTCCAAACGCATCATCGGTGAAGCCGAGCGCGAATCGGAATCGCTGCGCAAGGCCGCGGTCGTGGCCGGCAAGGAAGAGAACATCCGCCTGCGGGAGCAGTGGGAGCTCGAGGCCACGAAGCGTCGCGAAGAAGTCGAACGGGGTGAGCGCCGCGTACAGGAACGCGAGTCGGCACTGGACCGAAAGTTCGACCTTCTCGAGCAACGCGAAAAGGAGGTCGGAAAAAAGGCGAGCGATGTAGGACGCCGCGAGAAGATACTCGCCGATCGTGAGGAAGAGATCGAACGGCTAGTGTTGGAGCTGCGGCGGAAGCTCGAGCTGCTCGCCGGCATGACGGGCGAGGAGGCAAAAGCCGAGCTCATCAGCCGAATCGAGAATGAGGCACACGCCGAGGCAGCCAACAAGCTGCGCGAGATACGAGAAAGCTCAAAGCGCACCGCCGAACGGGAGGCGCGCAAGATCGTCGCACTAGCCGTACAGCGAATTGGCGCCGAGCACACAGCGGAGATTACCGCGTCGTCCGTGGCGCTTCCGAACGATGAGATGAAGGGCCGCATCATCGGCCGGGAAGGGCGAAACATTCGCGCGTTCGAGCTCGCGACCGGCGTCGATGTGATCATCGACGACACGCCGGACACGGTCGTCGTCTCCGGGTTCGATCCTGTGCGGCGTGAGATTGCGCGCCTCGCGCTCAGCAAGCTCGTGGCCGACGGCCGCATCCACCCCGGGCGCATCGAAGAGGTAGTCGCCAAGGCGCGCAAGGAAGTCGACGCGTCCATTCAGGAGATGGGCGAACAGGCGCTGTACGAGGTTGGAGTCACGGGGCTTCACGCGGAGCTGGTCAAGCTCGTCGGGCGCATGCATTACCGTACCAGCTACGGTCAGAACATCCTTGCGCACTCCAAGGAAGTAGCTTGGCTGGCCGGCATCATGTCCGCCGAGCTCGGCCTCGACGTGGCGCTCGCCAAACGCGGCGCGCTGCTGCACGACATCGGGAAGGTGCTTACCCACGAGCACGAAGGAACGCACGTACAGCTGGGCGTCGAGATGGCCACCAAGTATGGAGAGAATCCGCTGGTGGTGAACTGCATCGCCGCGCATCACGACGATGTGCCTCACGAGACAGAGGTGTCGGTCCTGGTTCAGGCCGCGGATGCAATCTCGGGCTCTCGTCCCGGCGCCCGTCGTGAGGCGTTCGATACATACGTGCGCCGGCTCGAAGGACTGGAGCGCATTGCATCGAGCTACAGCGGCGTCGAGAAGGTGTTCGCTATTCAGGCAGGCCGTGAGGTTCGAGTCATTGTCAATCCCGATCACGTCGACGATCAGAAAATGGCGACTCTCACCGAAGAAATAGCCCGCCGCATCGAGGGCGAGCTGCAGTACCCGGGTCAGATCAAGGTAGTGGTGATCCGTGAGACGAGGGCGGTGGATTTTGCCCGCTGAGATCATCGATGGGGCAGCAGTCGCGCGAGCAATTCGCGGCGAGCTCGCCGTGCAGGTTGCCGGGCTCACCGAACGCGGTGTGCGTCCGGGGTTAGCCGTCGTACTCGTTGGCGAGGATCCGGCTAGCACGGTGTACGTGCGGATGAAGGGCAAGGCCTGCCAGGAGGCCGGCATGCACTCGCTCACCATCCGGTTGCCGGCCACGACGACCCAGGATGAGCTACTGGCGAAAGTGCGCGAGCTCAACGCTGATCCGGCAATTCACGGATTTCTCGTGCAGATGCCCGTTCCGAAGCAGATCGATCCGGACACCATCATCCGCACCATCGATCCGGGAAAGGATGTGGATGGCTTTCACCCCATCAACGTGGGCAAGGGGTTGATAGGCGAGCGAGATGGCTTCATGCCGGCCACTCCGTCTGGGGTGCAGGAGCTTCTGGTGCGCTCCGGAGTGGAGACGTCAGGCGCGCACTGCGTGATCGTAGGCCGCAGCAACATCGTCGGCAAGCCGATGGCGTCGCTGATGGTGCAGAGCGGCCGGGGTTCCAATTCAACGGTCACCGTCTGCCACAGCCGCACCCGCGACCTGGGCCATCACACTCGTCAGGCAGACATTCTCATCGTCGCCGCCGGCCGGCCCGAGATGGTTACCGGCGACATGGTGCGGCCCGGCGCGGTTGTGATCGACGTAGGCGTCAACCGCGTGGATGACCCTAACGCCGAAAAGGGCTACAAGCTCGTCGGCGATGTTGCGTTCGATGAGGCGCGCGAGGTCGCATCCAAGATCACGCCGGTGCCCGGCGGGGTCGGGCCGATGACCATCGCCATGCTGCTCCGTAACACCGTGCGG
>JBGTNB010000125.1:0-10310 GCA_041743285.1 Gemmatimonadaceae bacterium | reverse complement strand
AGCGCCAGTGGCTGGTGCTTCGCGCTTGCCGCGCACGTAGCGCCCATCGGGCGCGCCGATCATTGCCTCGAGCGTGACGGTGCCGGTGGACGAGACGGTGGCGAACGCGGCTAGCGCCGCCGCACAGCCGGCACCTAGATGAGCGAGAAAGGCGCGCTCGGCCGTTAGGGCAACCGCCGTTGGCTGATGGCCGAGCGGTGCTATCAATTCATGCAGTTCCTTGTCGCCGGCCCGGATCTCAATGGCAAGGGCGCCCTGTCCGGGTGCGGGCAGCATCACGTCCGTTGGCAGCCACTCGGTTATACGACTCGTAAGGTCGAGCCGGATGAGCCCAGCGCCGGCGAGGACTATTGCATCATAGGCACCGTCTTCGAGCTTGCGCAGCCGCGTGTCCACGTTGCCTCGCAAGTCACGCACGCTCAAGTCCGGCCGCGCGGCGAGCAGCTGGCAGGCGCGGCGCTGGCTGCTGGTGCCGACTCGCGCACCGATCGGCAGCGCTTCGATCGCCCCGGCGTTCGAAATCAGCACGTCGCGTGCGTCCTCACGCTGGGGGTATGCGGCAATGAGTAGTCCATCCGCCGTGATGGAAGGAAGGTCTTTGGCGCTGTGCACAGCCAGGTCTATCTCGCCCGCTGCGAGCGCCTCCTCGATTGCGTCGGCGAATACACCGCGTCCGCCTATCGTGGCAAGCGGAACGTCGCGCATTACGTCGCCCTTGGTGGTGATTCGGCGGATCTCGCAGGCCACGTCGGGATGATGGGATTGCAGCGCGGCGATCACAGCCCGGGTCTGCGCCAGCGCGAGTGGACTGCCGCGCGTTCCGACGGCAAGCGTGCCCACGTCGGATCTCACGCCCCGGCCGCCAGACGGCCAGCGCGCTCTCGTTCAACGCCGGCGATCACAGCCTCGAGCGCCGCGATCATTTCCGGCGAGGCGTTAGGCATGCGTATCCGCCGCAATGTCATCCCAAGGGCGCCGGCCGCGGCAGTTGCCTCGTGGTCAATGTCGTAAAGAATTTCGAGGTGGTCGGAGAGGAATCCGATCGGCACCGACAGAACGGACCTCACGCCCTCGGCGTGCAGGACTTCGAGATAATTCACGATGTCCGGCCCGAGCCACGGCTCACCGGTTTGCCCGGCGCTCTGCCAGGCGAACCGCCATCCGGAAAGGCCGGCGCGGGCGGCCACCGCCGCACAACTTGCCAGCAGCTGGGATTCGTAAGGATCTCCCCAACTCCGGATGCGCTCGGGTAGACTGTGGGCGCTGAAAACAGTGCACACATCTTCATTCACGCCGGGCGGAAAAGCGGACATCGCCTCCGTCATCCGCTCGCTCATCATCTCGATGAACTCGGGCTGCAGATGCCAGCTCTGGACGAAACGGACTTCCGGTGGGGTGGCCAGATCCTCGAGAGCCTCATCGAGGTATGCGCGATACCCCTCGACGCTCAAGCGAGAATAGTGCGGCGCGAGTACGATCGCGATCACCCGCCGTACTCCATCGGCGTCCATCTGTCGTACTGCTTCGCCAATGAACGGGTGCCAATGCTTCATCCCGACGTAGGTCCGATACTCCGATGGCGCACGCGCGTCGAGGGCGGCTTGCAGCTCGGCCGCCGTTTCCATGGTGATGTCGAGCAATGGGGTCCGCCCGCCTATCAATTGATACCGCTCCTTGAGCCGCTCCACCGCCTCGGCAGAGGGCGGCCGCCCGCCCCGTATGTGAGTGAAATAGGGCTCCACCTCGTCAGGCGTCGACGGCGTTCCGTACGCCAGTAACAGGATCGCAGTGCGCATGAATACGGCGGCTAACTGGAAAGTGGGATGGTGGGCACCGCTCCGGCGTGAATCAACGCGCTCTGTTCGCGGACGGTGTGCACCAGGTGGATTGCGCCATCGAGCGGAGTCCCCGGCAGAATGCCGTGGCCCAGATTGAAGATATGGCCGGGCCGTCCACCCGCCCGCCGCAACACCTCCCCTGCCTTCTTCGAGATGACCGCACGAGGGGCGAACAGGGTGGCAGGATCGAGATTCCCCTGCACGGCCAGGTCATGCCCAACGCGGGCCCAGCCTTCGTCGAGCGGCACGCGCCAGTCGAGCCCGATCACAGTCGCGCCGTTCGTCCGCATTTCATCGAGCAGCGTGGCCGTCCCGACTCCAAAATGAATGAGCGGAACCCGCGCCGTCTCTCGCAGGGCGGCAAAGATACGGGCGGTGTAAGGTGCGACATGGCTCGCGTAGTCGTCAGGTGCGAGCGCGCCCACCCAACTGTCGAATAGCTGCACGGCGTCTGCTCCAGCGCTGATCTGCGCGCGCAGATACGTGACCGTGAGCGTACTGAGCCGCCCCATCAGCTCGTGCCATAACGTGGGCGCCGAGTACATCATTGTCTTGGTTCTGGTGAACGTCCGGGTAGGACGCCCTTCGATCAGATACGAAGCGAGGGTGAACGGCGCGCCGGCGAATCCAATCAGAGCAACCTCGGGATCGAGCTCGTGCCGCAGCGTACGCAATGTTTCGAGCACGTAAGGCACGTCGGCCTCGGGCTCGAGCGGCCGAAGTGCGCGTACATCCTCCTCGCTGCGCACTGCCGACTCGATTACCGGCCCCACACCCTCCACGATGTCGAGCGCCACGCCCGCCCCGTCCAGCGGTGTCATGATGTCGGCAAAGAGGATCGCGGCGTCGAGCGGCATATGGTTCAGCGGCTGCAGCGTCACGCGCGCCGCCAGCTCCGGCTGGCGCGAGATCTCCAGCAGCGACCACCGCTCGCGCAATGCGCGATACTCCGGGAGCAATCGCCCCGCCTGTCGCATCATCCACAGCGGCGTGCGCTCCACCGGCTCGCCCCATGCCGCGCGCACCAGAAGCGGCTGCGCCGCCTGTCGAGCGCGAGGTGCGGCGCTCATCCCACTAGCGCTAGCGCGTCGTCGAGCGAACGGTGAACCGCGGTGAAGATGGGTGTATCGCGCAGCGTGTACCGGCGTGCCTCGGTAGAGCGCAGCGCAATTACCAGATCCTGATGGCGCTCGAGTTTTTCGGTCTCGTAGGCGACGATGAACTCCTGGTCGTCGAGCCCGGTTGCGTACAGCAGCACCTGGCGCACGTCGTCGAACTCATGACCGACTCGAATGTGCTCGTTCATCATTCCCTGCCGCGCCTCCCAGCTCATCAAGTACCAGTCCATGCTCTTCACGAACGGGTAGACGATCAGGTAGCGCAGTCGGGATTCTTCGGCCAGCGCCTGCTCCTGCGCGGTGTGCCGCTTGGTGTAGATGGAAGGCCGGGTATAGCCCCATAGCGAGTATGCTACGTCGCAGTAGCGCCCGAGCCCGGTGCGTAGTAGTGGGCCGAGCGTGGACTGCATTTGGTCCGGTGCATCTGTCTTCCACCACAGCATGAGTTGCGCCCCAACCTTGAGCCCCAGGGTCGTGTATGCAAAAGTCGTGATCCCGGGAGCGGCACCGCGAATCACCGCGGCGAATTCCTCCTGGCCGCGCATGCGCACGTCATCATCCAGCAGGCGCCACTGCCGGTCGATGTTCAGAAAGAGGTATTGAACGAACTGAGAGGGCGGAATGAACGAACTGCGAGCTGCTGCCGTATCTGGGGTGGTCACGCGGTCAGATCGAGGGAATTGGGTAATGTGGCGTGCACGCCAGCCGACGGCCCATCGTCAGGTGCCGCTTGGCCCGCTTTGCTGAGGCGCAGCATCCGGTCTAGCATCACCGCCATGTTCGAGCCTTCGGGGTCGCGCTTGAGTGCGATGGTCAGCTCGTGCAGCAGCCTTGAAGTCATACGCACCGTCATCGCACGCATCACCTCCCGGTCGCTGGGCGATAAATCAGGAAGTCGGGAGATCGCCCGCTCGAGTTCGGCCGATCGAATCCGCTGCAACCGCTCGTGCAGCAGCGCTATTACAGGGGCCACATCGCGATCCCGCCACCAGGATATGAAACGCTCCAGCTCGTCCAGCACAAGCTCTTCCGCTGCCTCCACCTGCTGCTGCCGCTGACTGCGAATCTCCAGCGCGTCCGTTCCCAATGAATCGAGGTCTACCACGAGAACGCCACTCACGCCGCGCGCCTGCGCTTCGACGTCGCGGGGCACGCCGAGATCCACACAGACCAACCTGGGTGCGAACGACGCCTTACGAGCTTCCCGCAGCAGCTCGGCTGTTAGCACCGGCCGCGGAGCGGCCGTGCAGCTGACAACCATTGCGGCGTCTGCCAGCAGTTCGGGAAGGGCCTGCCAGGGAGCTGCCTCGACACCGTGCACCAGAGCCAGCGCGGCAGCGCGTTCTGGGCTCCGGTTAACCACGGTCACGCGCGCTGGTGCGCTGCGCATCAGGTGCGAAAGCGCCAGCGACGCGGTGCGTCCGCTCCCGATCACCACAGTCCGGCCGCCGGCGAGCGCTTGCAGCTCTCGCGATGCCGCATCGAGGGCCACCGATACGACCGACGCGGGGCACTGATTCAGGGCCGTCACGTTACGGGCGCGCTTGCCGCAGGCGAGCGCCGAGCTTCCGAGCCGGTCGAGTATAGGTCCCAGGGTGCCGGCGGTCCGCGCCGTGCCTAGTGCACGCCGAACCTGCCCGAGTATCTGGTCTTCGCCCACGATCATTGAATCGAGGCCCGCTGCCACCCGGAAGGCGTGCCTTACAGCCGACGAATGTCCGTGCACATAGCTGTACTGAAGGATCTCTGCTGCGGTCAGCCCCGATCGCGCACCCATCCACCGGCGGAGCAGGTCCGCACCGGTGGACTCATGACCGCAAAAGGCGTAGACCTCCGTCCGGTTGCAGGTGGAGAGCACGTAGCATTCGGCGACGAGAGCGTGAAGCTCGCGAACGGCGTCGGGGAGCTCCTTTTCCGGAATCGCCAGGCGCTCCCGGATCTCGACGGGAGCGCTCTCATGATTGACGCCGAGGATGACGATCTGCACGCAGCCCCTGGCCGGATTAATGAACGATTCTGCAGCGGAGACCGGCTGTCTCACGCAGCAATAGGTTACTGCGGTGGAGCCTCCGCCACTACCGAAGTGTTACGGACCGGCGATGCCAAGGTTTCCGGATCGCCTTACACAACTTGAAACACCTATACGCCTGAGGCAACCTCGCGCCGGCACCGCCTCAGCCGGGACCACGTGCGCCGCGCTGTGCCAGCTTCCCGATCTCGGGAAGCAGACGCTTGGCGATCGGCTCGAGAAGCGGTCGAAAGGGGCGCAGGACGACGCGAATGCCCTGGAACTTTGGTCGCGGCGTCGCACTTTCGTGGCTCGCATGTCGGCGAAGCCGTGAGTCGAGATTCAACGCCACGGTTCGAACGTTAGCTCCCTCCACGTCGACGGTTTCCCACGCTTCGCGAAAGCGCCGGTAGAAGTGCTCCTTGCTCACCTGCCGAATGGGTTCGAACTCGGCGGGAATACGCCCGCTCGGCGACCTCGTTCCCCGCCCAATCGTCGGGTTCAAGTTGATCTCCCAGGTGCGGATCGCGCCATCCTTGAGTGCGTAATCGATGCGTCCGTATTCCACTCGGGCAAGCGCGAAGATCTCCTCGAGCTCGCGCTCGTGCGGATTTCCGATGACGTACTCGCGCTCCTCTTCCACCATCTCGCGCGAGTATTCCGTGCCGTGATGCTTGAGCATCCATCGGTGTCCGTATGCGACGCTACGCGGGATTACGGCGCGTCCCACCGCGAATGCGCTGTACTTGCGGTAGCACCCATCCGCATCGGCAGTGTCGCAATACTCGATGAGAATCAGGTCGCGCATCCGACGACCGCGCACCAGTGCCCGGCCGATCTCGTGATTCACCTCGCGTGGCGAATGGAGCAGAGGCGAAAGCGGTCCGCCGTGCGACCGCTCATCGCGGAGAAAGACCGGATAGCGCAATCCGCCTATCGGTTCGGTGGCCCGGATGGCCTGAAAATCATTGAGCCCGCGGCGATGCAGGGCCTGAAGGAGCGGGAATCGGTCGAGGGTGGACGACGGATCGTTCAGTACTCGCGCACCACCGGCGCCGAGCTGGATGCAGATGCTTGCCGTAAGGGCATGCATGGCGGGTGAGATCTGATCGAGGGCGGCGAATACCCATGTGCCGGCGGTGGTGCTCGTCAGGTTCGGCAGGTCGTGGTAGCAGGTTACCTGCATGCGGCTGGAGATTGATTCACCCCACACCGCGAGATATTCGCGAATGCTGAAAGCCTGCGGTTCCGGCACCACGAAGTTGATCATGACGCCTCGGCGTGGCGCAACGGCAATTGGGCAGGTTCAGCACTCTGTGCCTCCCAGAGTACGCGATAGGCCTCGCAGCGGGACAGCAGCTCGTGGTGCGTGCCGAGCCCAACCGCGCGCCCTCCGTTCAGCACTAGAATGCGAGTGGCATTGCGGAGCGTGGATAGGCGGTGGGCCACCGTCACGACGAGGCGGCCGGCTACCAGACGGTCGATTGCCCGCTGCACGCGTAGCTCGGCGTGAGAATCGAGGCTCGAGGTGGCCTCATCGAGCAGAAGAATCGGAGCATTCTTCAGGATGGCACGCGCTATGTTGACCCGCTGCGCTTCTCCGCGGGAAAGCGCTCTCCCTCCCTGTCCGACCAGCGTTAGGTAGCCGTCCGGCATTTGCAGGATGTCGTCATGGATGTCGGCCGTGCTCGCGGCGGCTTCGACCTCCCGGTCCGTCGCGCCGGGCCGGCCGACGCGAATGTTGTCGCGAACCGTTGCCGAGAAGAGAAAGGGATCCTGCGTGACGATGGCGACCGCGCCGTACAGTCCGCGCAGGCTCACCTCACGCAGATCGGCGCCATCCAGCGTAACGCTGCCGCCGGTCGGGTCGTCGAATCGCGCCAGGAGGTTGAGCAGGGTGGACTTGCCCGCGCCTGACGGACCGACCACGCCTAACGTCTCACCGGCGCGCACCTCGAACGATACTCCCTGCAGCACCGGTACGCCCTGCCGGGCGAACGAAAGGTCGTGGGCCGCCAGCCGCGCCGGATGGGCGTGCACCCCACGCGCGTCCGGAAGATCGATCACCGTCGGACGCTCGGCGAGCAGCGCGGAAATGTGCGCTACGCTCGCGCCGTGCCGCTGGATCTCCATGTAAGCCGTGTTCACGTTGTTCAGCGGACCCTGTGAAGCCCTAACGGCCATGAGAAAAGCGAGCAGCGCCGGCCACCCGAGGCTTCCATCCAGCACCTTCCAGCCGCCGACGATTATCACCAGCACCAAGCTCAGTCCGGCCAGCGACTCCAGTACCACGCGCGCCATCGCCCGCACCCGCTCCATCGCGATCAGCTCATCGAAGTAGTGGCGGGCGCGCTCGACGGTGCGGTCGGCTTCGACTTCCTCTCCCTGGTAGATCTTGATGATGCGCATCCCCCTCAACAGCTGCAGCAGCACGTCGAACAGCACCACTCCCTTGCGACGGACACCGAATGCCCCGGCTAGCGTGCGGCGGGCAATGATGTAGATAGGCAGTACCGACAGCGGCACGAGCACGAACGCCCAGACTGCAAGCGAGGGACTCAGCACGATCGCTACGGCAATGAGAAAAAGTGCCTGAACCGATTCGAGGAGGATCGTTGCCGCCGCCATCGCCGAGGTGCGCAGGTGGGATACGTCCTGTCGCACCGTCTGAATCAGATCGCCGTGCGTGCGCTCGTCGAAAAAACTCACCGACAGCGACAGCAGGTGGCGAATGAGCCGGTTCATCGTGCCCAACTCCACGACCTTCACGATGCGTTGTTGCGACACTCGCGAGTCGTAGGTGAGCAGCGTCGCTCCCAGGTGCGCCAGCAGCAGCAGGGCGGCTACGACCCAGAGTGCGCCTTCGGCACCATACCGGTCGGCGACGCGGCCCGCCAAGCCCCCGGATTCACCCAGTACACCTGAGAGAAACTCGCGGATGAGCAGAATCGTCGCGGCGGCGAGAGCGGCGCGGCCGACCGACGCAACGATGAAGCGCGCTAGCAGCCGTGGTTCATGCCTGACGAGTTCGAGCGGCAGCGCAAGCGCATTCTTCACGCCGCATGCTCCGTCACTGGAGTCCCCGACACGATCGGGACAGCCTGGCTGCTGCCCGCCGCGAGTATCGTCGCCACGCTCAGATCTCCGGTGACGTTGAGCACCGTCTTGAAGATGTCAGGAATGGTCTCCACGACCTCCATGATTACCACACCCTCGATCGGCAATCCGGCGGCCAGATATGCCGGAAGCGTCTTGAACGAGGATCCCCCACCGGCAACGCCGACCGAGCTGAAGCTGAGCAGTATTACCGTCACCATGAAGGTGGCGATCGCAAATGCATCGAGAGTAACGCCGAAAGCATGCGCGACGAACAAGAGCTTAACCGTACTCGAGATCGTCCGGTTAGGCTTGAACAGCGCCACGGCGAGCGGCAGGACAAAGCTCGTCGACACCGCGGGCAGACGAAGCCGGCTCGTCGCTCCCTCGATCATTGCCGGCAGCGCGGCGATCGACGACCGCGTGCTCACGGCCACCAGCTGTGCCGGTGCCGCCGCGCGCGCGAATTCGCGCAGGCTGATGCGACCCAGAATCGCCGTCGCCGGATAGAGGAGCGCGGTGAACAGAAGCATTAACAACGAAACGATCACCACGAACGCCGCAAGCAATCCGGTCGCGCCTATCCCTGTCTCCAGCGCCAACCCGTACGTGAGCGCAAGCACACCGATAGGTGTCGCCAGCAGAAGCCAGCGTACGATCTGAAGCAATGCGCCCGAAGCGCCCTGTAGCCCTGCCACGACCGGGATGCGCTGTTCATCGGGCAGATGGCGCACCGCAAGACCGAAGAGCAGAGCGAACAAGAGCAGGCCAAGCACCTCCCCGCCTGCAGCCGCTGCGAACAGGTTGCGCGGAAACAGCCCGCCCAGCCAGTCACCGAACGTTGCGTTGGGCACCTCGGCTGCGGCGCGCGCCAGATCGGGAATGCCCGCCGAAGCGCGCACCAGCTCCGCATTGGCCGGATCGGCGGGATAAAGCACGATCAACGGCGGAGCGACAAGAAGGGTGAACAGTCCACCCGCGACCAGCACCGCAACGAAGAAAAGCATGGCGCGCACGCCGACGGTACCAATACCTCCAGCGTTCCGCACACCGGCTATTGAGGCCGAGACGTGTGCGATGACCAGCGGCAGCGCCACCATCTGAAGCGCCGAGACCCACAGGTTGCCTAGCGGAGCGAGAAGCTCGCCGGCCATCGCGAACGCAGGATGCCCGACGCGCTGCCCAAGCGTGCCAATCGCCAGGCCGGTGGCGAGCGCCGCCAGCGAGAGCGCCGTGAGTGCGCGATCTGAGAGCCCGGGCTGCGCTGCCACAGGAGGTGGGGCTTGAGGGGCCTTCAGCGACGGCTGTTGCCGTGCTCTACATCATGTGTTCAGAAGGCCTTACTCGGCAAGAGATCGCGCACCGGTTGTCTATGCGAGCCATTTGTAGCTCTCATCCCGCATCCCGCATCCCTCGTCCCTCCAAACTGCAGCGGTCAGCTGAAGACCCGGCTCTCCCCTTCGGCCGCCGAAGATCCCGCGGCGGCCAATTCGTCCAGCGGAATAGCCGATGCGAATGGGGCATACAGCCTGTCGAATTCCTCGCTCGCGAGCTGTGGCCTGGCGGCAAGGGCGATCGCGGCCGTCAGAGCCACCTTCTTCATTCGGACCAGCACCTCGGGGCGCAGAAATCCCTCGGCGCAGGAGATCAGCTCGAGCACACGCCCGCGAACCCGCACAACGGCGCCCGGCATCTCGTCGGCGATCTCGCGCAGTCGGGCGCGTGCAGCCGCGCTCGCGCTTGCCTCTCTGGAAGCGGGAGCGTCGGCCAGATGCACGTTCACGCGCTCGGCGAGCTCAGCCCACACGCCCAGCGGCATGTGCCGCAGCCGCTCGGAAAAACGTTGGACGGATAGCGGGATCTCGGCGGAACGAATCTCCTGCGTAGTGGTTAGCGCAGGATCGGAAGGCCGATGGAGATCCATGGTCATCCTCCCTCTTTGAGAGATTCGCCGACAGGTAACTCCGCCGATCCCGACAGGATCAGTGAGTCGTAGGGACAGCTTTCTTGAGGCGCGAGCCGAGCGCTTCGCGAGGAGGGGATGGCGACGGCGCGAACGCCGCTTGGGCAGCCGCTTCCCGGAGACAATGAACCGAGCCCGGCCGAACCTGGCCCGGCTCGGTAGGCGAGAGTGATCTCCATCCTACCACCCTTCCGTGTATCGCCTGCGGGGTTAGCTGACGGGTTGGGAGCAGGAAGTCTCCCTCCGGCGCTGCCGGATACACCCCGTGGTGCCTGGGTCCCCCGCCG
>JBGTNB010000124.1:0-2713 GCA_041743285.1 Gemmatimonadaceae bacterium | reverse complement strand
CGGTCGCCTCGCGGAAGCGCTGCGTGCCGCCGAAGCGCAGCAGCGCTGCACGGCGGGCGTCCGGTTCGCTCATGCCGGCGCGGACGTTGTACGCAATCTGCATGTCGAGGTGAAACTCGAACTCCTCGTCCCGCTCGGCGGCGATCCTGGAGCGGCGAAAGAGTTCGCGCAGGCGCGCGACAGCGGCGCGCAGCTGGTACAGCATGGGTCAGGCCTCGGCGGCGAGAACGAGTGAGACCGCACTGACGAACCGGTTCCAGCTGGCGAGCTCCTGTCCCAGGGCCCGTCTTCCGGAGGTGGTGAGGCGGTAGTACTTGGCGCGTCGGCTGTTCTCGGTAATGCGCCACTGGGTGTCGATCCAGCCGCGCTGTTCGAGCCTGACGAGTGCGGGGTAGATGGAGCCCTGGCCTACCTGAAGCGCGTCGGCGGAGAGTTGCTCGATGCGGTGCGTGAGCCCCCAGCCGTGCATGGGCGCAAGGGAAAGGGTCTTCAGGATGAGCAGGTCGAGCGTGCCCTGCAGGACCTGTTCATTGGAGTTCTGCTTGGCCACCGGTGGTTCCTCCCGAGTGTCAGGAGGAAGGTCGTCGCTGTCCTACCGAATGTCAAGAGGAGGCAGAATGCGACACCCTTCGTTACCAGCCGGCTGCAGCCGCCTAACGCACCGGATACCAGGTAAGGCCCACGTTCAACCGGGAGGAAGTCGCATCGAGCTCGAGTCCTTCGATCTCGACGTTGTCGATCTCCACCGTTGAAAACTTGCCGGTCGAAATCTGAAGGTTCGCTCCGATCGCCAAGGTCGGTGCGACGAAGTAGTTAAACCCCCCACCGAAGGTGATCGCACTCCCGGCCATCTCGAGATTCCCCGTTTGGGAGGAGCCATCCACCGAGATGATCGCACTGTCCTGGCCCGCCGCGCGCGCCGACGTGCCCACCTCCAGGAAAGGAACGAACGCGTGCTCACCGCTCCGAAAGTTGAATCGTCCGAGTAGCTCCAGGTGGACCAGCACGAAGTCCTCCGGATCGTCGCTCATCTGCGCTCCGCCCACTCCGACGAAAATCGTGAACATCGGGGTAAAACCCCAGCCAAGTTGGGCGTTGAACCCGCCTCCTGTGTACGCATCGTCCAGCCCATCCGAGTCGATGGCGTTGCCGTTCAAGAAGAGGCCGACCAACAGTCCGGTCGTATTGGACCGGGGGATGGTCTTTTGGGACTGCGCTGCAGTGGTCAACGACCCAAACGCTAGCAAGAGCAATACGACGATCCGTGCGAGGCGAGAGCTGATGCGTGAAGACACAGGGATACTCCGTGTGGACGTATGGATTTGACCGCAAAGCTGGTCGGCGGAGGGCGGCCGGACGCGGCGGCAGACATGTTAGGAGGCACTCAGTAGTTCGGCTAGATAGCCCCGGTATGCGCGGCGGGCTGATCGCCACGGCGATGTGAACTGGCACCGACACTCCGAAAAGACCCTAGCGCGCTAGGCATTGGGGCCCTATTGTGGCGGCGGCAGCCAGCAGCCTCACCGAGCGCTGGAGGTGTAGCGCATGCCGAACCTCACTTATCTGGACTTCGACCTCTCCGTGGAGCGGTCCGGGGACGGCTATTGCGCGCGCGTGCTGCGCTCCCCCTGCGGCGAGGCAGAGCACCACTTCACACGGCCGCTTTCGGAGATCGAGCTCCGCGACTTTGGCAGCGGAGTAGTGCGCCGGCCGGGAATGCGCAGCGCCAACGTCGGCGACATCGAGCGCGTCCGGAGCTACGGTGCCCGCCTCTTCGACACCGTATTCGGCGCGGAAGTGCAACAGTGCCTGCTCGACAGCCTACGCGAAGCACGCGCACGCCCCGACACCGGGCTGCGAATCCGTCTACGCCTCAACGGCGCTCCCGAGCTGGCCGAGCTACCGTGGGAGTACCTGTACCGGTCCAGCAAGCGGCAGTTCCTGGCGCTCACGACAAACACGCCGATCGTGCGCTATCTGGACCTCCAGGACTCCGCACGGCCCGTCGCCGTAAAGCCGCCGTTGCGCATCCTGGCTATGATCTCGAGCCCCTCCGACGCCGACCCGCTGGACGCGGAGGTGGAGTGGGCAAACCTGGAGAAGGCGGTCGCCGATCTACAGGGGCGCGGACAGGTGGTGCTGCACAAGCTGGAGACGGCCACGCTCGATGCGCTGCGCTGGCAGCTGCGCGAGGAGGCGTACCATGTCTTCCACTACGTTGGCCACGCCGGTTACGACCCGAGCGCCCGGCGCGGTCTGCTCATTCTCGAGGACGAGCAGGGACGCGCCTCGCCGACGTCGGCCGAGCAGTTAGGCGTGGTGCTGCACGAGGAGGACACGCTGCGGCTCGTGGTGCTGAACGCGTGCGAGGGAGGCCGCACCGCCCCCGATGACATCTTCGCCGGCACGGCGCAGACCCTGGTGCAGAAAGATGTGCCTGCGGTGGTGGCGATGCAGTTCGACATCTCGGACACCGCCGCGGTGACCTTCGCGCGCGACTTCTACCGCTCGCTGGCGTACGGTGACCCCGTGGACACTGCGGTGACGCAGGCCCGGCAGGCCATCTACGCCCGCAACGAACTGGAGTGGGGCACGCCGGTGCTCTACATGCGCGCGTCGGAGGGGAGGCTTTTCGACGTGCAGCCGGGCGAACTGGGGGGCGGCGCGGCCGCGCAAGCGACTCCAGCGACCCCCGCGGCCACGCCACCGGTAT
>JBGTNB010000123.1:0-2005 GCA_041743285.1 Gemmatimonadaceae bacterium | reverse complement strand
GGAAAATCGTAGACCAGATTGTAGATCGGGTGCGTCAGCGGAACGTCAACGAGCGGCCTGTCTGGAAACGCCCGCGCTATCTCGCGCCTGAAGCTCGAGTCCAGCCCGTAGTTGTCGTCCACGTGCAGAAACCCGCCCCGTGTCAGGTACTCGCGCAGCCGGCCGATCTCCACATCGCTGAATTTGATGTTGCCGTGACCGGTTGCGTGAACGAATGGATAGTCCCAGAGCCGGTCGTCGGTGAGAGTGACTCGTGCCTCGATGGGCTCCACCCTGAAAGTGGTGCGCTCGCGGATCGCCTGGATGAGGTTAGGCAGGCTGGATGGATTGGCATACCAGTCTCCGCCGCCGTCGTACTGCAGCCGCGCCACCGCCAGCCGCGGCGACTCCGCCCCGAACGCAGCGGCGCCGGCAAGAACCAGCGCCAGCAGAGCGAGCCGGTACGCTTTCATGCTTCCTGTGCCAAGCGATAGGCAACGTTGCGCGGCGCGCCAAACTCGGTAACGATCGTCCGCGCGACATCCCGCGCCGTCAATCCTTCGGCACGCAGTGCCTGCGCGCGTTCGCGCATGGCATTCTCGCTGGGAGCGACCACCGGTGCACCTTCGAGTACGATCACGACTTCTCCTCGTGGCGGGGCTGCGTCGTAATACGTCGCCAGCTCCCCTACCGTTCCGCTGCGCAGCTCTTCGAACTGCTTGGTCAGCTCTCGCGCCACCACGGCACGTCGTTCACCTGCCCCAGACGCCACCAACTCGGCGAGTGTCGCCCCCACTCGACCAGGCGCTTCGTACAGCACGCTGGGATGAAGACATTCAACCGCCGCAGCAAGCAACGCGCGCCGAGGCGGTCCCTTTCGCTCGGGAAAGCCAAAAAAGGTGAATGGCCCACCTGCAAACCCCGAAGCCACGAGCGCCGCGAGAACGGCCGAGGCGCCTGGAATCGGCACCACACGTAGTCCCGCCTCTCGCACTGCTGCTACCAAACGACCTCCAGGATCGGAGATGAGTGGGGTTCCAGCATCGGTCACCAGCGCCAGACGAGCCCCGCCGCGCATCCTTTCCACGAGGCGCGGCGTGACCCGCGCCTCAATATGCTCGTGGTACGCCTCCATTGGGGTGGCGATTCCGTAATGATCCAGCAAATGGCGTGTATGGCGGGTATCCTCAGCGAGGATGGCGTCAGCCTCCTTGAGAGTCTCGACTGCGCGAAACGACATGTCGCCGAGATTGCCGATCGGAGTGCTCACGATGAACAGCACGCCCGCGGGAGGGGCTTCGCTCACTCATACCTCCGATGTGCAAGCGGGAACGAAGAGAACGCGCTTCTCCCCGCTCCCGCCTGGATCGCTACCGCCAGCCTTCAGCCGACGTGCTGCTTGAACTTGGTATCGAGGTGCTGCTTGGGAACGGCGCCGATCACCTGGTCGACCAGCTTCCCGTCCTTGAAGAACAGCACGGCCGGAATCGAGCGAATGTTGTACTTGAGCGCAGTCCGCTGATTCGTGTCGACGTCCAGCTTCGTGACCTTGGCGCGTCCGGTGTATTCGGCAGCGAGCTGATCCAACGACGGCGCTATCACCCGACAGGGGCCGCACCATTCCGCCCAGAAGTCCACGACCGCCAGTCCCACGTGCTCCTCGATCTCCGCCTGAAAGGTCTCGTCGGAGACCGCGACCGCGTTAGACATTACAATTCTCCGTGACGGGCCTTGTACTCCCCGCCGGTCCGTTAAGTTTATGCCCTCCGAATTCCAGGAGAGCGCTTCAATGCCCTCGACTCCTCGCCGCGGCACACGCATCGCCCATGTGGGCATTGCGGTGCGCCTGCTCGACGAGCTGCTTCCGTTCTATCGTGATGTGCTCGACATGCCCCAGCGCGCCCTCGACGACGCGGATGGAGCGCGAATCGCCGCCGTAGAGGCCGGTGACTCGCTCGTCGAGCTCCTGGAATCGCGTTCCAATGACTCTCCTATCGGGCGATTCATTGCAAGGCGCGGTCCCGGC